>DASQJS010000337.1:0-3457 GCA_035630995.1 Steroidobacteraceae bacterium
ACGCGCGTGCGCATGCTCGGCGTCGACTACGGCCAGGGTTTCGCGATTGCCCGCCCCGTGCCCGTGCAGGAAGTGCTCGACGTGCTGCCGGTGCTCTGTGCCGCCACACCCGGGTCGTTCCTGCTCGACGAGTCGGCCGCCAACGCCGGCTGAGCTAACTCCTTAATTTGAGTTAGGATTCACGCCCATGAAGCTCCTGGCGCTAGGCGTGTTGCTCGGCTTTTTGATCGCCCTCGGTGGCGACGTCTTCGCGCATCGCGACGACGAGCCGGCAAAGTCACAGCGCGCGGAACGCAGCTCCGAATCCAGGTCGCCGCTGTCGGCCGCGGAAGCCGCGCAACTCGCGGAAGTTTTCGATCGCGTGCAGCGCGAATACGTCGACACCGTTTCCCACCCCGAGCTAGTCGACGATGCGCTGCGTGGCCTGGTGGGCGGTCTCGACCCCTATTCCACTTACCTCGACGCCGAGGAATACGCCGACCTGCGCGTGAGCACGGCCGGAACCTACGCGGGCATCGGCATCGAGGTATCGACCGCCGATCGTGCGCTACGCGTCGTGCGTCCGTTTCGTGATTCGCCGGCCGCGGCTGCCGGAATCCGTAGCGGCGACATGATTTCCGCCATCGACGGATTGCCGGTGGGCGCCGATCTCGACGCTGCCATGGCACGCATGCGTGGTCCGCGCGGCTCCACCGTCAAGCTCGCAGTGATGCGCACCGGCCAGAGCCTGCCACTCGAATTCACCGTCGAGCGGGCGCAGGTCGACGTGCACAGCGTGGCCATGGTGAAGCTCGATGACGCCTATCTATACGCGCGCATCACGAGTTTCAGCGATACGACCGCCGAAGATTTTGCCTCCAGCATCGCGCGGCTGCGCCGCGACATGCAGTCGAAGCCGCGCGGCGTGATTCTCGACCTGCGCAACAACCCCGGCGGTGTGCTCGAGTCCGCGGTGGAAGTTGCCGACCAGCTGCTCGAGACGGGTGTCATCGTCACCGCCGATGGCCGCACGCCCGCCGCCCGCTTCACCATGGAAGCGACACCTGGTGAAGTGCTGCCCGGCGTGCCGGTGGTCATCCTGGTGAACGGTTCCACCGCGTCGGCGGCCGAAATTCTCGCCGGCGCATTGCAGGATCATCGCCGCGCCGTGTTGCTCGGCCGGCGCACCTTCGGCAAAGGTTCCGTGCAGACCGTGATGCCGCTCGCGCAAGGCCGCGCCATCAAACTGACCACCTCGCGTTACTTCACGCCATCGGGCCGCTCCATCCAGGGCCACGGCATCGATCCTGACCACGACTTCGAGAACATCGACGGTGTTCCGCTCGATCTCGAGGACCCGCGCGTGCGCCAGACGCTGGCCAGCCAGGATGCCGGTGTGCACGCCGCGCTCGAACTGCTGAGAGGGCGCAAGCCCAAGCCGGCGTCCGGCATGACGGCTAGCGCGGGCAGCGCGCCGTGGAAATGACACGCGCATGGAAATGATCCTGGCGCTGTTCCACTGGTTCGTCGATGTCATCCTTCATCTCGACTCCCACCTGGTGGAGCTCCTGCGCGACTACGGCTTGTGGGTGTACGCCATCCTCTTCGCCATCGTGTTCGCCGAGACCGGTTTCGTCGTGACGCCGTTCCTGCCAGGGGATTCGCTGCTGTTCGCCGCGGGCGCGCTGGCGGCGGTGGATTCCAGCGGGACGCTCTCCGCGCCGCTGGTCTCGCTGACGCTCATCGTTGCCGCCGTCGCCGGCAACACCACTAACTACCACATCGGAAAGTGGATAGGGCCGCCGGCTTTCACGGGGAAGATCCGTTTCCTCAAGGTGGAGTACCTCAGGCGGACCGAGACATTTTTCGTGAAGCACGGCTCGATGACCATCGTGCTGTCGCGCTTCGTGCCCATCATCCGCACCTGCGCGCCGTTCGTGGCCGGTGTCGCCCGCATGCCGTACGCGCGCTTCCAGGCGTATAACGTGTTCGGCGGCGTTAGCTGGGTGATGCTGCTGGTGTGGGCGGGCTACTTCTTCGGCAACATTCCGATCATCAAGGAAAATTTCGGCGTGGTGACCATCGGCATCATCGTCCTTTCCCTGGTGCCGCTGGCGTGGGTGGCGCTCAGGAAATGAGTGGCGCGTACCGCAGCTTCGCCCATCGCGTCGACGTCGGCGTACCGGTCGAACGCGTGTGGCGGGCTTTCACCGACAGCCGCATGCTCGAGCGCTGGACCACCGCGGGTGCAACCGTGACGCCGCGGGAAAAAGGCCGGATGCAGGTCATGTTCGGCGAAGGCATGGAGCTTGATGCGCACATCGACGTGCTCGTGACCGCGCAGCGTTTACGCCTCATCCTGCTGCCTACCCGGGGCATGCCCGGTACCGATGCCGTCATCGTCGAGGATTTCCTGTTCGAGCGCGTACCGCCGGCGGGCACCGCGGTCCGGCTGATGAGCAGCGGAGTACCCTCGAAACAGGCCTGGGTAACGTACTATTTGTCCAAGCGCCGCTACTGGGAGCTGGCGCTGGCCCGACTCAAGGTGTTTCTCGAGAAGGGTCTCGACCAGGAACAGCCGAAACCGAGGTACTGACTCATGGTGGGTTTCATTCTGCGTGGCATCGTCGCCGCGCTCGGCCTCTGGGCAGCAACCGAAGTGCTGAGCGGCTTGAACATCGATTCGCCGGGCACGCTGATCCTGGCGGGTCTGTTGTTAGGCGTGGTGAACGCGATAGTGCGGCCCTTTGCGCTGCTGCTGTCGCTGCCGGCGCTCATATTCACGCTGGGTCTGTTCCTGCTGGTGGTGAACGCGGCGATGCTGGGGCTGGTGGCGTTGCTGCTGCCGGGTTTCCACATTGCCGGCTTCTGGACTGCGGTCGGCGGCTCCATCATCGTCAGCATCGTGAGCTGGGTCGGGTCGTGGTTCATCGGCCCCCGCGGCCGCGTCGAAGTCATCCGCGCCAAGCACGACTAGGGGCAGCTCCTATCCACACCCCGCTGTCGACGGATCCTTCTGTTCGTCCTCATCGAGTCGCCTCACGTCTTTCTGCGGCCAGTTCACCAGCGCCACGCCCGCGAACATGATCGCCATTCCGGTGAGCTGATTCGCGCCTAACTGTTCATCGAGGAACCACCAGCCGAGAATCGCGGCGATCGCCGGATTCACGTAGCTGTACGTGCCGACCATGGCGGGTGTGGTGTTCTTCGCGAGCCACGAGAACGCGGTGTAGGCGAGGCACGAGCTCGCGATGGTGAGATACGCCATCGCGATCAGCCCCGGCTTCGACCATGTCCATTGGCCGGCTTCGCCCATCGCCAGACCCGCCCCGGTCATCATCAGTCCGCCGACCAGCATCTGGATGGCGGAGAACGACAACAGGTCGAGCCTGGAGTGAACGTTGCGGATGTACACCGTGGTCGCCGACCACACGAACACCGCGAGCAGGATCAGTAGCTGCATCCCGAAATGGCTGGC
>DASQJS010000338.1:0-5669 GCA_035630995.1 Steroidobacteraceae bacterium
TGATGATGGTCACGAGCGTAGGAGGTCACCAGGGCCACTTTGGTTTCCGCTATTTCATATGTGAACACACCGCAGATGCCTTTGCCCTGCGTATGTACCTCGAGCATGACGCGTGTCGCAGTCAGGCGGTCCATACGAAAGAACTTCTCGAGCACGTCGACGACAAACTCCATGGGTGTGTAATCGTCGTTGAGCAGCACCACCTGATATAAGGGCGGCTGCTTGGTTTTGGGCTCGGCTTCTTCGACGGCGAGACCCGCGCCCCCTTGATCGGGGCGTTCGGTTTCAGACATGGGCATTGGCGCTCTTTATATGGGTCGTCGATTGGCAACACAAGTGCGCTGCCGGTGTAGGCGGATTGCCAAGACAAAACAAAGCCTTGAGGCTGCTGCAGAGCGAAACGTATCATCATGGAAATGACGGCAAACTTCTGGAATCCGGGCGCGAGCAGCGGGGGCGACTGGCGCTCCTCGCTGCTGGCACGCGCGCCGCAGGTTCTGACCTTTGTCCTTGCGCTGGCGCTGGCCGCGCAGCTCGCTTTCATGGTGGTGGCCATGACCAGCCGCAGCCGCCAGGCGGGGCCGCCGCCGCTCGCGGCGTTGCCGCCACCCGCGCAACTCGACATCGGGGGGCTGGTGAACGCACATTTGTTCGGTAACGCCGCCGTTCAGGCGAACGGCGACGCGGCGAATGCGCCCCCATCGAGCATGCCGCTGGTGCTGGCGGGAGTTCTGGCCTCTGAAGATCCCAAGGAAGGTATGGCAATCATTGGAGAGAGCGCCCAGGCGGCAAAGGTTGTCGCCGTCGGCCAGCAGGTACCGGGCGGCGCACAATTGCATTCGGTATACAGCGATCGCGCCGTCATCGATCGCGGCGGCACGCTCGAATCGGTGTTCCTGCCAAGGCAGACCGGGGGTGGGATCGTGGCGTCTGCGCCGCCGCCCATGCCCACGGCGGCCCCCGAAGGCAACGAAGCCATGATCGAGCGCATGCGCAAGCTGGTGAACGACGACCCGGGTCTGCTCAGCCAGGTCATGCGACCACAGCCGGTCTTCGCGGGCGGTGAAATGAAGGGCTTCCGTGTCTATCCCGGGGCGAATCGCCAGGCGTTTTCACGCATGGGGCTGCGTGCGGGTGACATGGTCACGGCCATCAACGGCACGCCTCTCAACGACAAGGACCGTGCGCAGGAAATTTTCGGCACGCTCGGGTCTTCGACCGACGCACGCGTCACCATTACGCGCAACGGCCGGCAACAAGAGCTCGTGTTGAATATCGCCCAGATCACGGCCGAAGCGGAACGCCTCGGCACCGGCGGAGATGGCAATATCCCGATGGAACAGGCTCCCGAGCCGGTGCCCGGGAACGAATGATCCGGGACATAACAATAATGTTTAAAACAAGCTCGAGTTCCGGGCCCAGGGTACTTAAAGCAATGACCAGAAAATCCTTCCGGGTAACGCTGCTCGCCGCCCTGTTCGCTTTCGCCGCGACTGGCATCGTCAGTGCCCAAAACAACGGTCAGCGCATCACGCCCAGTTTCAAGGATGCCGAAATCGGCCAGGTCATCGAGGCCGTCGCGGCCGCAACCGGCAAGACCATCATTCCGGACCCGCGCGTGCGCGCGCAGGTCACGATGCTGTCGCAGACGCCGATGACCCCCGACGCCTTTTACGAAGCGTTCCTGGCGCTGCTCTCGGTGCACCAGTTCGTCGCCGTGGAATCCGGCGGCATCATCAAGATCGTGCCGGACGCCAACGCGCGGCAGATGCCGAACATCGACCTGCCCTCGCGCGTGAAGTCGGGCTCCGATGAGCTGATCACGCAGGTCATCGCCGTGCACAACGTGAATGCCGCGCAACTCGTGCCGGTACTGCGGCCGCTCATGCCGCAGGCGGCGCACATGGCCGCCTATCCCAACGGCAACATTCTCATCCTCTCCGACCGCGCCAGTAACGTGAGCCGCGTGATGCGCATCATCGAGCGCATCGACCAGCAGGGCGACAACGACGTCGACATCATCAACCTGCAACACGCGTCGTCCAGCGAAGTCGTGCGCGTGGTGAACACCTTCTTCGCGCAACAGGGGCAGGCCGAGGGCGGCGGCGGTTCCCCGTCGCGTGTCATCGCCGACGACCGCTCCAACAGCGTGCTGGTCGGCGGCGAAAAATCCCTGCGCCTGCGCATCAAGGCGCTGATCGCGCATCTCGATACACCGCTGGAAAGCGGCGGTGACACGCAGGTTCGTTACCTGCAGTTCGCCGACGCGGAAAAGATCGCCGCCAAGCTCAAGGAACAGATCAGCGCGACCGTGGCCATTACCACCGGCGCGCCGCCGGCGGGCGGTGGCGCCACGAGCGGTGTCGCCGCCAGCGCAGATCGCTCGACCACCATCTGGGCGGAGCCGGAGACCAACGCGCTGATCATCACCGCGCCCGCCAAGATCATGCGCTCGCTCATGAGTGTGGTGGACAAACTCGATATCCGCCGCATGCAGGTCCTCGTCGAAGCCATCATCGTCGACATCAACGTGAACAAGAACGCCGAGCTCGGCGTGAACTGGGCCGTGTGGTCGGACGACGATGACACGCGCTTTCCGGTGGGCACGTTTCAGCAGCCCGTCGGCGGTGTGAACCTCACGTCGCTGGCCCAGTCGATCGACAACCCCAGTGGTGGCAACCCATTGCTCGGCACTGGCACCACGTTCGGCATCGGCCGCATCGCCACCTCCGGCGTGAACTTCGCCGCCATGTTGCGCGCCATCCAGGGCGATTCGAATACCAACGTCATTGCCACGCCATCTACCGTGACGATGGACAACCAGGAAGCCGAGCTGAAGGTCGCGCAGGAAGTGCCGTTCGTCACGGGCTCCTACAGCAACACGGGCAATACCGGCAACAACGGCGAAGTGAATCCGTTCACCACGGTCCAGCGCGAAGAAGTCGGCACCATTCTCAAGATCACACCGCAGATCAACGCACAGGGCGCGCTGGTGCAGATGAAAATCGAGCTCGAAAGCTCCTCGCTCACCGGAGACTCCGGCGACGCGAACAGCCTCATCACCAACAAGCGCACGATCAGCACCAACGTGCTCATCGAAGACGGCGGCATCATCGTGCTGGGTGGTTTGATCCAGGACAGCGACATCCGCGGCGAGCAGCGCGTGCCCTATCTCGGTCGCATCCCGGTGCTCGGCGCGCTGTTCAAGACGCGCAGCCGCCAGACCGACAAGACCAACCTCATGGTCTTCATCCGTCCGAAGATTCTGTACGATGGTACGCAGACGGCGGTCGAGACGAACGCGAAGTACAACTACATCCGCGATGAGCAGCGCGCCGCGGGCCGGCCCAAGTCCGAAGTGCTGCCGTTGTTGCCGTATAGCAAGGAGCCGCGCCTGCCGCCCCTTGCGCCCCCGGAGGTTCCGATGCCCCCGCCTCTCCCCACGGACAGTGCGACAGGCACGACGCCTTCCAGGCCACCCGCGAATCCCGAAGGCCCCCCGCCCAACCCATGAACGAGGTCGCTGAACCCGGGGTCGACCGTCCGAAGCGTGTCGGCTTTGCCTTCGCGAAGCGCCACGGCATCCTCGTCGACCGAATTCATGAAGGCGTCGCAGAGTGCGTATACAGACGGGGTACCGCACCGCTGGCGGTGGCCGAAGTGCGGCGTTATCTCGGCATTCCGATCCGGCTCGAGCGGGTTGAAGACGAAAAGTTCGACTCACTCCTGCGGATTGCCTTCGAAGCCGGTAACGACGCCATGCAGGCCGCCGAAGGTGTCGAGGAATCCACCGATCTCGCCCATCTCGCGCAGGACCTGCCCGAACAGGCCGACCTGCTCGAGAGCGAAGACGACGCACCGATCATCCGGCTCATCAACGCGGTGCTGACGCAGGCCGTCAAGGAAAACGCGTCCGACATCCACGTCGAACCCTTCGAAAACCGGCTGGTGGTGCGCTTCCGCGTCGACGGTGTCCTGCGTGAGGTGCTGCAGAGCCGGCGCGCGGTCGCCCCATTGGTCGTGTCGCGCATCAAGGTCATGTCCAAGCTCGACATCGCCGAGAAGCGGCTGCCGCAGGACGGACGCATCAGCCTCAGGATCGCCGGCCGCTCGGTCGACGTACGCGTGTCGACACTGCCATCGGGGCACGGCGAGCGCGTGGTCATGCGTATCCTCGACAAGCAGGCCGGAAGGCTGCACCTCTCGGCGCTCGGGATGGACCCGAAGACCGAGCAGCGCATCGCCGAACTATTCCGTAAACCGCACGGCATCATCCTGGTGACGGGCCCCACGGGCTCGGGCAAAACGACGACGTTGTACGCCGGCCTCGAGCACCTGAACGACAACACGCAGAACATCATGACGGTCGAGGATCCGATCGAGTACTACATCGACGGCATCGGCCAGACTCAGGTCAACACGAAAGTGGAGATGACCTTCGCGCGCGGGCTGCGCGCCATCCTGCGCCAGGATCCGGACGTGGTCATGGTCGGCGAAATCCGCGACCTCGAAACCGCGCAGATCGCGGTGCAGGCCTCGCTCACCGGCCACCTGGTGTTGTCGACGCTGCACACGAACACGGCCGTCGGCGCACTCACGCGCCTGCGCGACATGGGTATCGAACCCTTCCTGCTGTCGTCGAGCCTGATCGGCGTCGTCGCGCAGCGGCTGGTGCGCACGCTCAGTCCTGACAACAAGGTGCCGTTCGAGGCCGGTGAATACGAACGCCGGCTGCTCGGGCTCGGACCCGATGACCCCTCGCCCACGCTGTACCGGCCCGGTCCCGGCGCCGGCGGCTTCCGCGGCCGTACAGGAATTTATGAACTCGTCATCGTCGACGACCAGATGCGCACGATGATCCACGACGAGGCCGCCGAGCACGAACTCGAGCGCTACGCACGCACGATGACGCCCTCCATCCGCGACGATGGCCTCGATCGCGTCCTGCGCGGCGAAACCACGGTCGAAGAAGTCCTGCGCGTCACGCGCGAGGACTGAGCCGGGGGCCGGATCCGTGGGCGCTTTCGAATACACCGCTCTCGACACCGCGGGCCGCGAACAGAATGGCGTCGTGGAAGGCGACACCGTCAAGCACGTACGCCAGCTCCTGCGCGAGCGAAAACTGCTGCCGGTCACCGTGGCCGAGGTCAAACACGGTGAAGCGAAACGCGACCGCAGTTTCAGCCTTCGGCGCGGCATTTCCGCATCCGATCTGTCGCTGCTCACGCGCCAGCTCGCCACGCTCGTGAAAGCCGGGCTGCCGCTCGAGGAAGCGCTGCTCGCCGTCTCCCAGCAATCGGAAAAGCCGCGCGTACAGAGCATCATGCTCGGCGTGCGCAGCAAGGTGATGGAAGGTCACTCGCTGGCGGATGGCGTTGCGGAATTCCCCAAGGTCTTCCCCGAGATCTATCGCTCTACCGTGGCCGCCGGCGAAAGCTCCGGCCGCCTCGACGGCATTCTCGAACGCCTTGCCGACTACACCGAAAACCGCGAAGTCACGCGGCAGAAGGTGCTCGGCGCCATGTTGTACCCCATCGTGCTGTCGATCATCTGCCTCGGAATCGTCACCGGCATGATGGTCTACGTGGTGCCGAAGGTCATCGAGGTGTTCGAGTCGAGCAAGGGCAAACTACCGTTCGCCACCCAGGTGCTCATCGCCGTCAGCGAAT
>DASQJS010000339.1:0-6645 GCA_035630995.1 Steroidobacteraceae bacterium
AGACGTGCGCGGCGGGCGCATGTCGCAGGAAGAGTTCACGGCCGCCGAGTCCTGCATGCATCGGTCGAAGGGACACTGCATGACCATGGGCACGGCATCCACCATGGCGAGCATGGTCGAAGCGCTGGGCGTCGCGCTGCCGGGCAATGCGGCGATTCCTGCCGTCGATTCACGCCGTTACCGGCAGGCGCAGCTCACCGGGCGGCGCATCGTCGAAATGGTCGAAGAAGAGATGGTGCTGTCGAAAATTCTCACGCGCGCTGCATTCGAGAATGCGATCCGGGTTAACGCCGCCATCGGTGGCTCGACCAATGCGGTCATTCACCTGCTGGCGATTGCCGGGCGCATCGGAGTCCCGCTCAAGCTCGAAGACTGGGACAAGATAGGGTCGGAGCTGCCCTGTCTTCTGAATTTGCAGCCGTCCGGCAAATACCTGATGGAAGATTTCTATTACGCCGGTGGACTGCCGGCAGTGATGAAGGAAATTGCGCACGTGCTCGATGGCAAGGCGCTGACCGTCAATGGCAAGACCATCGGCGAGAATATCGCCGACGCACCGTGCTGGAATCGCGACGTCATCAAAGGGCTGAGTCAACCTTTCCGCGACCGCGCGGGCATCGCGGTCTTGCGCGGCAACCTGGCCCCCGATGGCGCAGTCATCAAGCCGTCGGCGGCGTCACCGCACCTGTTGCGGCACAAGGGGCGCGCGGTGGTCTTCGAGAACATCGAAGACCTGCACGCGCGCATCGACGACGAGAATCTCGACATCGACGAGCACTGCATCATGGTGCTCAAGGGATGTGGCCCGAAGGGTTATCCCGGGATGGCGGAAGTGGGCAATATGCCATTGCCGCCCAAACTACTGCGCCGTGGCATCACCGACATCCTGCGCATCTCCGATGCGCGCATGAGTGGCACCGCTTATGGCGCCGTGGTGCTGCACGTCTCGCCCGAATCCGCGGCCGGTGGCCCGCTGGCGCTGGTGCGCAACGGCGACCTGATCGAAGTGGACGTACCCGCACGGCGCCTGCATCTCGACGTCAGTGAAACCGAACTCGCGGCCCGGCGCGCCAGCTGGAAGCCGGCGCCGGCGCCCACGCGCGGCTGGTACAAGCTGTACGTGGACCACGTTCAGCAGGCGCACCTCGGCGCCGATCTCGATGTGTTGGTTGGCGGCAGCGGATCAGACGTTTCGCGCGACGCTCACTAGCGGTGCCGGGCCGGGAAACCGGGAAAACTCATAGGTTCGCGCAATACTTGCGACAGCGAAAAGTTTTCCCGGTTTCCCGGCCCGGCACCGGTCCGTGGACCTCGCTGCACGGTGAGTTCGGTGGAACGGCGAGATTAGTTTTCCCGGTTTCCCGGCCCGGCACCGGTCCGTGCGAGCGCGGCGCGCAGCTCGAGCAGCTTGGGCGGCTTGCTCAGCACCTGATCGACGCCGGGCGGCACATCGCCCTCGACGACCAGACGCCGGCCCCAGCCCGTGAGCATCAACACCAGCGTCGCCGGCACGCTGGCCTTGATCGTCGCGGCCACCTTGCGGCCGTCCACGTGCGGCATGCCGAGGTCGGTGATGACCACGGGAAACGGCCTGCCCTCGGCGTGTGACTCGACGAACGCCTCGATGCCTGCCTGGCCGCCGTTCGCGGTGATGACCTCGTGCCCGTCCACCTCCAGCGTGTCGCGCAGGGACTTCAGCAGCAGCGGGTCGTCGTCGATGACGAGGATACGCATGGGACCCGCGGGTTGACGCTGCCGGCCGCTCGACACCGCGGCTGCGGAGGGCGCGATTGCGAACGTCATTCGTACCAGCGTGCCCTTGCCGATCTCGCTCTCGATTTCGAGGCTGGCTCCGTGTCGCTGGGCAACACCGTAAACCATCGCCAGCCCCAGGCCGGTGCCGCGCGTGCCCTTCGTGGTGAAGAAAGGTTCGAGACAGCGGCGGCGCGTGTCCTCGTCCATGCCCACACCCGCATCCTGCACTTCGAGCAACACGATCTGCTCCTGGCTTCCCTTGGCGAGGCACGTGCGAATGATGAGGGGGCCGCCTTCGGGCATGGCGTCGACGGCATTGAATACGAGATTGACGAGCGCATCGCGAATCTGGCTCTCGACGGCCGACACCAGCGGCAGATTGCGGTCGAACTCGGTGCGCATGTCGATGGCCGCGCCGCGCTGATGCGCCATGTCGCTCCAGCGCGCGCGCGTGAGATCGATGACCTGGCCGACCAGCTTGTTGAGATCGACGGGCATCAGCGTGAGCAGGGGCTCGCGCAGGCGATAGAACTCACCCATGCGCGCGACGGTCTGCGCAATGTCGTCCACCGCACGCTGGATGACTTCGAGTTGCGAGCGCCCGCGATCGGTCAGGTTGGGCTCGCGCTCGAGCAATGCTTCGGTGTAGAGAGCCACCGGCGATATCGCGTTGTTGATGTCGTGTGCGATACCACTGGCCATCTGTCCCAGTGCGCGCAGACGTTCCTGCTGCATAATCTGTTGTTGCGAGGTACGCAGGTCGTCATAGGCCTGCTGAAGGGCGGTGTACAACTGCGCCTGGTGCGCGGCCAGCGCGGTGTGTTCCATGGCCTGGCGCACGAACTCGCACTCGCCGCTGCTGAACGCGTTGGCGGTGTGCCGCGCCGTGACCAGGACACCGAAAACCTGGCTCTCGACCAGCAGCGGCGCGATGACCAGCGAACACATCCCGGCGCTCGCCAGCCTTTTCGGAAACGGGAAAGGTGAATCCGCGATGTCCGGCTCGTGAACCAGCTGACCCTGGATGCAACGCGACAGGCCGTTCTCGTCGATGGGAATGTTCGTGCCTTCGATCATGTCGAGCCTGGTCGCCACCGGTCCGGTGCGGGCGCCGACGCAGCTCACCGTGAGCTGGTTCTCGCCGGCTTCGTACAGGCCGATCATGCAGAAGTCGACCGGCAGTTCTTCTTCGATGCTGCGCACCACGACCTGGAAGATGCTGCGCAGATCCTGGCGCTCGCCGATGGCTCGCGTGATTCGCGCCATCAGCGCCAGCCTTCGCATCTGCTCGCCGAGCCTCGTTTCGTGCTCCAGCCGCTCGGTGACGTCGCGGTAGTTGGTGACGATGGCGCCCACCGATGGATCGTCCAGCAAATTCGTGGCGACTCCCTCGAGCCAGATCCAGCGTCCGTCCTTGTGGCGGCGGCGCCAGATCGCGGGGATGGGCTTGCCTGGCTGCGCGCGGAGTTTTTCGGTGGCGGCCGCGAGGGTCGGCAGGTCGTCCGGGTGGGTTTGCTCGGTCCGCGGCTTGCCTAACAACTCTTCAGGCGTGTAACCCTCGACCGTGGTGACCGCCGGGCTCACGTAGAGGATCCGGCCGTCCGTGTCCACCATGGCGATGCAGTCCGAACCGTGCTCGATGAGCGCACGGAACCGCCTTTCGCTCTTGCGCAGGCTTTCATTGGCCTGCGCCAGTTCGCGCGTGCGTTGCTCGACGCGCACTTCGAGCTGCCCTTTGGCTTCGAGCAAGGCCTCGGCGGCGGCATGAGCAGCGGTGACGTCGCGTGCGGTGGCGTACATGAGGCCGCCGGCCGGATTCGAGCGCCACGACAACATGCGATAGGTGCCGTCCTTGTGGCGGAACCGTGACTCGAAGTTCTCGACGCGCTCGCCGCGATTGATCTGCGCGTCCACGACCTCGACGGTACGGGCGCGATCGTCGGGATGCTGCATTTCCATGTAGTCGAGGCTCAATGCCTCATCCATGGTGTAGCCGAGCATGTCCGTCACCGCGCGGCTCATGCGTTTGAAGCGGCCGTCGGGGCTGGCGATGGTGAACATGTCGATGGACAGATCAAAGAAGCGATTGAGCTCGGACTCGGCGCGCGCACGGCCGGCGATGTCGCGGCGGATGGCGTAGAGCGCAAGCGACACGAATATGAGCGCGAGCACGCTGCCGCCGACGATGACCGATTGAGTAACCTGGGCGCTCTGATTCGCCTCGCGCTCGCGGTCGTTCAACAGCTCGATCTCCGCCACCTTCATCTCCCGCGCGAGCGCGCGGATGCGGGACTGGAGATTCACGCCGGGCCGATTCGCGGTCTGGCCGAGTCGTAGCTGAACGGCTTCCATGCCGCCGCTGCGCCGCAGCTCGATGAGCTCGGAACTGTTTTTCATGCGCGCACGCACGACCTCCGCGAGCGGCTCCACGCGTGCAAGTTGCGCCGGCATCGTGCTCACGGCGTCGCGCAACTGCTGCACGAGGCCTTCGACGCGACCCATGGCGCGGGTGTATTCGGCGGCAAAGGGTTCCTCGCCGGTGAGCACGTAGGCACGCTGTGCAGATTCGGTTTCGAAAGTCGTCGTGACCAGCGCGTCGATGTTCGACATCACCAGCTGCGAATGCGCGACGAGTTGAGCGTTCTCGGTGAATCTCGACACGCTCAGATAACTGACGATGCCGATGGCGCCCAGGAATGCGAGTGCGATGCCGAAGCCGACGCGTATCTTGCGCTCGGTGGTCGCGTGCTGGCGTTCAGTGCTGCGCGCGGCCGTCTTGTCGCGCCACTGCTGCAGCTCGTCGAACAGCACGCTCAGGAGCACGCCAACCAGGAGCAGGAACAGCCAATGCGCGAAGTCCAACGGATCGTTGAACCAGGCGCTCCAGAACGGCGGGAACACGAACAGTTTGGTGGCCAGTCCCGCCAGCGCGGTGGCGAAAAGGCCCGGACGCAGGCCGCTCAGGTAGGCGGCGAGAATGACCGGGATGAGGAATACCAGCAGGAACGGCCGATGACCCATCCACGGCTCGGCCAACACGCGCATCAGCAACACGGCCAACGTGAACGCGATGGCGAGCACGTACGCGCGCCAGCGCGGCCATGGGCTCAACGGAGGAGGTGATGCCTCATTCTGCACTGCCGCAGAGTAATCTCCCAGGCAGGGGTGGGGAAGTGGGAAGTCCGCTATTGCTGATTCCCGTGGGCGATCAGTCGTCAGGCATTACGCGGAGCGGCCGGCAGCTCCACCCAGAAAGTCGCGCCCTTGCCGGTCTCGGAATCGAAGCCGATCCGGCCCTGCATCTGCTCGATGAACCGCCGCGCAATGTAAAGACCGAGTCCGGTGCCGCCTTTCTCGCGCGTTGTCGAGGCATCGGCCTGTGAAAATCTCTCGAAAATGCGCGCGCGGAAGTTCTCCGGGATTCCGGGTCCGCTGTCGCGGACGCTGACCCGCACCGCGTCGCCGGTTCGTTCAGCCGCGACGTGTACGGTCCCCGAGGCCGGCGAGTACTTGACGGCATTCGACAACAGGTTGGTCAGCACCTGTACGAAGCGATCTGGATCGACGGCGACCATGAATGCCGGATCAACGGCGGCGAGCGCGATGTTGACATGGTGCTTGCGCGCATAACCCTCGTTCGACTCGACCGCCTGGCGGACGATGTCGCCGAGCGACAGTGTCGCGATGTCGAAGCGCATCTGCCCGGCGCTGAACTTCTCGATGTCGAGGATATCGTTGATGAGCAGCACCAGGCGGTCGGAGTTGCTCTGTGCGATCTCCAGCAGGTCGCGGACTTTCGGCGGCAGACTGCCGGCCATGGCGCCGAGAATCAGGCCCAGCGATCCGCGGATGGAGGTGAGCGGTGTGCGCAGCTCGTGGCTGACCACCGCGGTGAATTCGCTTTTCATGCGATCGACTTCGTGGCGGCTGCTCACGTCCTCGATGACGCCGAGGAATCCGGCGGTGGCGCCCTGTTCGTCGCGCAGCGGCGTAATGATGACGTTCGTAGGGAACCGCGTGCCGTCCTTGCGCACGAAAGTCCATGTCCGAGTCTCGAGGCCATCGCGCAGCGGAATGCGCGTCAGGATTTCGGGACCCAGCGGGACGTTCTCCCCCAGCTCGGCCGAGAGCGAGCGCGCGCGCTCCATCAGTTCCGCCGGGTCCATGAAAATGGGAATGGCGCGCCTGCCGACCACTTCCCGCGCGGAATATCCGAGCGCCTTCTCGGCGGCGCGGTTGAAAATCATGATGCGGTATTCCGCGTCGATCGCGATGACCAGGTGGGCGCTGCTCGAAATGATTCCCGCGTTGAGTGCCAGCGACTTTGCGAGATGCGCAGACTTGAGGCGGGAGATGAGCACGTAACGTACCGAGAGGGCCGCCAGCGCCGCCACCAGCAGGCCAGCGCCGAGCACCAGCAGCGGCAGCCCGGATTTCTGCCGCTCCACGAAATCGGGAGTCGGCGTCATGCGCAGCGTCCACGTACGATCTCCGATTCGCAGGTTCTTTTCGGTTGCCAGGTCGCGCGTCAGCGGGCTGTCGCCGCGGCTGTTGGCGAATATCGTCGCCGCATCATGAAGAATGGAGGCCGAGTAGTCAGCCGACAGGCGGGTATCCACGGCGCCGTTGAAAAGATCTTCCACCGAGAACTGCCCCGCGATGAAGCCATCGAATCGGCCGGCGCGCCGCACAGGTAGATAGGCGAAGAAGCCGACATGGCCCTGCGCCATCGGCGCTGGTCGTGTCAGCAGTTCGTGGCCGAGCTCACCCGCGGCGCGCAGCGCACCGGTGCCTTCGTCAGTCAGCATGTCGCGGTCGAGCTCGCTTTCGTTGCCGGCCAGCGGCTCGATCCAGCGCACGTGATAGGTGGAGTCGATCCACTGCAGCGCG
>DASQJS010000340.1:0-2418 GCA_035630995.1 Steroidobacteraceae bacterium
TCGTCAATATCAAGACCGCGAAAGCAATCGGACTCACGATTCCTCAGGGCCTGCTGGCTCGGGCAGACGAGGTGATCGAGTAAGTGCGCGACGCGCCTGCACGCATCTGGGACGCACGCGCCTGCGGCTCCCCGCCCACCGCAGGGTCAGCGCTTCACCATTGGTCAATACCCATCCGCCCAATCGACGACGTTGGTCAGGGGCCGCCCGTCCAGATAAGCGCGCAGATTGTCGCAGAAGAGGGTGATCCCCCGATGCTGATGCAGGTCAGTGCCGCCAGAGATGTGCGGAGTGATGAGAACGCGCTCGTCGTCCCAGAGGCGACGATCGGGTTCCCGTTCGAACTCGCCCACATAGACGTCGAGGGCCACCCCTCGCAGCGTTCCCGCCGCAAGGGCGGCGATCAACGCTTCTTCGTCGATGATTTCACCCCGCGCGACGTTGACCAGGATGGTGCCTGGCTTCATTGCGGCAAAGGCCTCCCGACCGATCAGCTTGGTCGTCTCCGGGGTCCACTGACAACAGACCGCCACGGCATCGCTCTCCCCGAGGAGCGCGCAGAGACGCGCGGGACTCTCCAGGCGGCTGAACCCGTCCGGCAATACGGCATCGGGCGCCACCCGTCGCCGCGTGCCGATCACCCGCATGCCGGCACTGGCGCACAACCGCCCCACCTCCTGGCCGATGCCACCGGCGCCCACGACGCACAGCGTCTTCCCCTGCAGCAACAGCGGACGATAGGTGCGATGGTCGAAACGATGCCGCTGCCGATCGCGCGATGCATGGTGGAGCCCCCTCGCGAAGTGGAGGAGACTGGCTAGCACATACTCGGCCATGGGGCGGGTATTCCCATAGCCGCGCGAGGTGGTGACGACGACATCGCTGCCCCAGAGATCCCCGCCCAACAGGTTGCTCGCCCCGGCCGGGAGCTGGTGGAACCAGCGCAGGCTCGGCGCCCGGGCCCGGAGATCCAGCGGAAACGGAAAGCCACCGAGAATGATTTCGGCCCTGGCCAGCCGCTGATCGCGCTCCTGGCGCGAAGTGATTGGTCCTGCGGGCCGGCCGAGGTAGCGTTGCACGGTCCACGGCGGCCAGGTCTCGCGCAGTTCGACGTCAAACCAGCCCCGCGCATCGACCACGTGCAGGCATCGGTCGACCGCCGCGATGCGACTCAGCGCGTCGTCGGATACCGGCACGATGACCAGGAGCTCTCCGGTCTGCATCATCGATGGATGTCGCTTACCCCCTTGGTGGGCAGCCATTATGCCAAGTCAACCAAAATGTGCAGTCCCATGAAGAATGGTGTTTACTTGGCAATTCCTATCGGGCCGTTGGCCGCACGCAAGGAGTTGAGCGATGAACGACGTCACGACGAAAGACCTGACCGAGCGCGAGTTCAAGGTGGTGGGCACCCGGCCGCCGCGCCCCGACGGGGTAGACAAAGTCACAGGCCGCGCCAAGTTCGGCGCCGATCTCCACGTGGCGAACATGCTGGTGGGCAAGGTGCTGCGCAGCCCACACGCGCACGCGCGCATCAAAGCGATCGACACCTCGAAAGCCCTGGCCTTGCATGGCGTGAAGGCGGTGATCACCGCCGCCGACTTCAGTGATCTGCCCTCGGAATTCATTCCGGCAGGCGAGATGATGGTGAACTTCCGCGACATGACGCGCAATATCATGGCGCGCGAGAAAGCGCTCTACGAAGGCCACGCGGTCGCGGCGGTGGCGGCGACCAGCGAGGCGGTGGCTGCGCAGGCGCTCGAGCTCATCGACGTCGACTACGAAGTGCTGCCGCATGTGATCGACGTGGAGGCAGCGATGGCTCCCGGCGCACCCGTGCTTCACGACAACATGTTTACCATCGGCGTGGATCCCAAGCCGGCGCAACCCTCCAACGTCGCCAAGCGTGTCGAGTTCAATCTCGGGAACATCGAGGCCGGCTTCGCACAGGCGGACGTTGTAGTCGAGCGGGAGTTCACCACCACGCCCGTGCATCAGGGTTATATCGAACCGCACGCCTGCCTCGCGAGCGTGTCCGAGGATGGTCAGGCGGAGCTGTGGTGCACGACGCAAGGGCAGTTCATCGTGCGCAGCTTCTGCGCGAAGCTGCTCGGCATGGAACTCGCAAAGCTGCGCGTGACCCCCTCCGAGATCGGCGGCGGCTTCGGCGGCAAGACCGTTGTCTACCTCGAGCCGCTCGCGCTCGCGCTGTCGCGCAAGGCGGGGCAGCCAGTGAAGATGGTCATGTCGCGCACCGAGGTGTTCCAGTCGACCGGCCCGACTTCCGGCTCGAAGGTGTGGGTCAGGATCGGCGCCACCCGCGATGGCCGGATCACGGCAGCCGATGCGCTGCTCAAGTACCAGGCAGGGGCGTTCCAGGGTTCTCCCGTGCAGCCCGGATGCATGTGCGCATTTGCT
>DASQJS010000341.1:0-2492 GCA_035630995.1 Steroidobacteraceae bacterium
CAGCCCGGCGCGGGCCTGCTGCCCGAAGACTGGCTGGACCATGAAATGGTCGCGGCCGCCGTACGCGGCGTGGGGCGCAGCCGTGGCTCGTGGCTGCTCAAGTATGGTGCCGTCGAGGGCTATCTACCGTTGCGCGAGGCGCTGAGCACGCGGCTCGGCCAGGCCGGCATCGTGGTCGCGCCCGAGCATATCGTGACCAGCGCCGGGGCCACCGAGGCCATCGACCTGGTCGCGCGGCGGTACCTCGCGCCCGGAGACCTGGTGTTCGTCGAGGATCCGGCGTGGTTCGTGATGTTCGCCAGGTTCGCGGCATTCGGTGCGCGTATTGTCGGTGTGCCTCGCGGGGTCGACGGCCCGGACATCGCAGCGCTCGAAAGCCTGCTGGCGCGCGAGCGGCCGAAGCTGTTCATCCTGAATTCCGTGGCGCACAACCCGACGGGCTCCTGCATGAGCGCCCAAGTCGCCGCGCGCGTGCTCGAGCTCGCCAACCGCCACGATTTCATGATTCTCGAGGACGACATCTACGGCGACCTTCAGGGTCGTCACGCCGTGCGTCTCGCCAGCCTCGATGACGGGCGGCGTGTCATATACGTTGGCGGCTTCTCCAAGACGCTCGCCGCCAACCTGCGCGTCGGCTTCGTTGCGGCGCATCCCGCGCTGGCGCGCGAATTGCGCGACATCAAGGCGCTCACCGGGCTGTCCTCCAGCGAGATCGGCGAACGCGTGGTGGCGCGCATCATCATCGAGCGAAAGTACGAACGCGTGCTCGAAGGTCTGCGTATCAAACTCGATGAATGCCGGGCGCGCACGGCGGAGGCGCTACTGAGTATGGGCGCCAGGATCGCCGGACCGCCGCCGGGTGGCATGTACCTTTGGGCGGATTTTGGCCGCGACACGAATGAACTCGCCACGGCCGGCAGCCGCGAAGGGGTGTTGTGCGCGCCGGGCAGCCTGTTCTCGCCCACGCAGCTGCCCAGCACCTGGATGCGTGTCGCGGCGGCGACCTGCCTCAACGCAACCGCAATGGCCTTTTTGCAGCGCGCGATGCGGCGCTGAGCCGGCCGGCTTTGGCGGCCACATTTCGGGACGAACTACCCCCGAAGTGTGGTCGCCATATTCCTGCTCAGCGTCCGTTCAGGTTCGCGGGAGTTAGATAGGCGCCCCGGCCAACATGTTCGAGGCGACGTCATGAGATTTCACGATCTTGTTGCGGCCAGCGCCGCTGTGCTCATTTTCTCCGCCTGTGCCCCGGTTCCGACGAAGCCAGTGACAACTCGAAACAGCGAGCTGACTCACGGGAATGTCCAGATGAACCTGAAGATGGGCGAGACCAGCCAGACCCAGGTCCTCGAAGTTTTCGGTGCGCCTAACATCACGTCAATCGACGGCTCGGGACAGGAAGTCTGGACGTACCAGAGAGCGGCGACGGTGTCTCAATCCACTGGTTCGAGCGGCTACTGGACAGTCCTGCTCGCGGGACAGTCCCAGGAGGCGTCGGGTCTCGAACAGACTCAACGCACGATGACGCTGATCATCAAGTTCAACGACCGGAAGATAGTCTCCGATTTTCGCAGTCGATCGAGCGAGTTCTGAGGGCCGGCCATGAACAAGATAGCCAGGGCCGTGGTTGTTGCCAGCTTTGCTGTCGCCATTGCAGGTTGCGTCATGCCGCCTGAAGTTGCACGTACCTCGCTGCAACTTCAGTCATTCCAGGCCAAAGAATTCGAGACGTCCAAGGTCGCCGCATTCGGATCCACCCTGAGTGTGTTCCAGGACCTGGGATACATCGTCGCCAGCGCCGACCTGGAGACCGGATTCATTACTGCGGCGAGCCCCGCGGGAAACAAATCAAACGTCTGGGAGGTGCTGGCCGGTACCACGAGCAGCGTCCAAACCAGGGCAACCGCTTTCGTGGAAGAGATTCGCCCCGGCTTCGCCAGCATCCGCCTGAATTTTGTGGAGGCCAGGCGCCTGTCCACGATGCACGGGCAGACGACCGATAACGACCGGCCGATACTCGAGCCCAAAGTGTACGAGGCGGCTTTCGAGAAGATCGGCGACGCGATTTTCATACGATCGGGAGTCCGATAACGCTGAACTTGGGCCTAGAATAGGGACAAAGACGCCAGGCACCCATTGACCCGGCGCATACAAAAAGAGGCTCGCCATGTTCTCAGCATCCGCGAAACGTTTATTGCTGGTCGCGGGCAGCGCCTGCCTGACGCTCGCCGCCTGCTCCAAGAAAGAAGAAGCACCTGCGCCCGCTGCCGCTGCGGCACCCATGGCGTCGACCGCGCTCGAAGGCGCGCTCGACATCGTTGCGTGGCCGGGCTACATCGAGCGCGGAGAAACCGACAAGGCCTACGACTGGGTCTCGAAGTTCGAAGCCGAAACCGGCTGCAAGGTCACGGTGAAAACCGCCGGCACCTCCGACGAAATGGTCACCTTGCTCACCAGCGGTAACCCGCAGCCGAGTCCTCCGGGCGATGCTT
>DASQJS010000342.1:0-21659 GCA_035630995.1 Steroidobacteraceae bacterium
GCGCGCTGGGGCACCGAGCTGCACGACCGCTTCATGCTGCCGTACTTCGTCGAGCAGGATCTCGAAGACGTAGTTGCCGAGCAGAACGCCGCGGGCTTCCCGTTGAAGACGGAATGGTTCGCGCCGCATTTCGAGTTCCGCTTCCCCAAGTACGGCGACTTCGCCACGCTCGGCACGGAAGTGGAGTTGCGCCAGGCGCTCGAACCCTGGCATGTCATGGGTGAGGAAGGTGCGGCCGGCGGCGCGGTGCGCTACGTGGATTCGTCGGTCGAAAGACTGCAGGTGCTGGTGACCGGTCTTGCGCCCGACCGCTATGCGCTCACCTGCAATGGACGACGAATCCCGTTGCGATCCACTGGCACAGTAGGTGAGTTCGTCGCCGGTGTGCGCTACAAGGCCTGGGCGCCGCCATCCGCGCTGCATCCGCTAATCCCGGCACATTCACCGCTGGTCTTCGATCTGGTCGACACCTGGATGAATCGATCGATGGGTGGCGCGCAGTATCACGTGGCGCATCCGGGCGGCCGCAGCTACGACACCTTCCCCGTGAACGCCTTCGAGTCCGAAAGCCGGCGACTGGCGCGATTTGTCAGAATGGGTCACACGCCGAAGAAAGTCACACCCGTGCCCGATTTGCCCAACATCGAATTCCCGTTCACGCTCGATCTGCGTAAAGTCTGATGAGTGACTTCTGCTAAAGATATGCACGCGGTTCTCGAGCCGGCGGACCTTGAACGATACGACGAGCTGAACGATTCGCAGGGCGCGATGCGCGCCCACTGGCGACCGCTCATCGACCGGTTGCGCGCCGACGATTCGCCCGACGCCGTGCGCCGCTCGCTCGAGCTCACGCGCCGGCTCGTCGTCGAGAACGGCGTCACCTACAACGTCTACGCCGATCCCCAGGGCACCGATCGTCCCTGGGCGCTGGACCCTTTGCCCTTCGTGCTGCCGGCCGCCGAATGGAAGACCATCGAAGCCGGCGTCGCACAGCGTGCGCGGCTGCTGAATGCGCTGTTGTCGGACCTCTATGGCCCGCAGCGGCTGCTGGCCGAGGGACATCTGCCCGCCGAACTGCCGTTCGGGCATCCTAACTACCTCTGGCCCTGCCACGACCTCAGGCCGGCCGACGGCACCTGGCTGCATGTCTACGCTGCGGATCTCGCGCGCGCCCCCGATGGCCGCTGGTGGCTGCTCGCCGATCGCACGCAGGCGCCGTCGGGCGCCGGTTATGCGCTCGAAAATCGCGAGATCCTCGAGCAGGTGCATCCTGAGGCCATCCCCGACATGGCCGTCCGCCGCGTCCGCGGCTTCTTCGGCCACCTGCGCGAGCGGATGTTGGACGCCGCCGGGGATGAATCGCCGCTCGCGGTCATACTCACGCCGGGCCCATACAACGAAACCTATTTCGAGCACGCCTATCTGGCGCGCCAGATGGGCATGCCGCTCGTCGAAGGCCACGATCTCACGGTGCGCGGCGACACGGTGTTCCTGAAGACGCTCGGCGGCCTGCGCCGCGTGCACTCCATTCTTCGCCGCCTCGACGACGACTACTGCGATCCGCTCGAACTGCGCGGCGACTCGGCGCTCGGCGTCCCGGGGCTGATCGGCGCGGTGCGCGCCGGGCGCGTCATGCTGTCGAACGCACTCGGCACCGGGGTGCTCGAGTCCGCCGCATGGCTCGGGTTCCTGCCGCCCATCGCCGAACGGCTCATCGGCGAGACGTTGCTGCTGCCGGAGATCGCCACCTGGTGGCTGGGCGAAAAGCCGGCACTCGAATACGTGCTCGCCAATCTCGACCGGCTGGTCATCAAGCCTACCTACCCGAACCAGCGCTTCGAGCCGATGTTCGGCCGCGAGTTCGAGGGCAAGGCGCGCGACCTGCTCATCGAGCGCCTGCGCAACCGTCCCTATGCCTACGTGGCGCAGGAACACGTGCGGCTCTCCCAGGCGCCGGTGTGGAAGTCCGCGGCGTCGCCCGAACTCGCAGCGCGCGCGCTCACGATTCGCGTGTACGCGGTGGTGACGCCGGATGGAGTGCGCGTGATGCCCGGCGGTCTTGCGCGCGTGGCGAACGAAGCAGCGGCCGACGTCGTGTCCACGCAGCGCGGCGGCGGCGCCAAGGACATCTGGGTGCTGAGCGACGATCCGCACGACGAGACGATCACGTCCGCCCAGTCCGGAAAATGGGCGAACCTTCAGCGCCAGGACTACATCCCCTCGCGCCTGGTGGAAAATCTCTACTGGCTGGGTCGTTATGCGGTGCGATGCGAGAATTCCTCGCGCCTGTTGTTGCGCACGCTGGGTGCGCGCGCCGACGCGCGCGTCTGGACGCACGCGCGGCAGATCTGCCGTGACCTGGGTGCGGTTTCCGCCGAAGGTGAGATATTCGACGCGTTGCGTACGCGCGATGCGCAAGGGTTGCAGGCTGACGTCAAACATCTCGCCTGGTGCGCATCGCAGGTGCGCAACCGTCTTTCGGCGCGTTACTGGCGGGGTGTCGTCGGGCTGCAGCGTCAAATGCAGGAAGCCCTGGCCACGCGCGGCAGCAGCCGTGAAGTTCATGAGCGGGTGCTGTTGTCGCTGGCCGCGCTCACGGGGTTCTCCGAAGAAGACATGATGCACGACGAGGGCTGGCGCGTGATGCGGCTCGGCCGGCGGCTCGAGCGCCTGCAGTTCGTCGCCAACATTCTCGTGCGCCAGCTGCAGAGCGCACACGCCACGCGCCCCGAGGCCGTCGAATGGCTGCTCGACGTCTGCGACAGCACGCCTATCTACCGGGCCCGTTATCTCGGCGTTACTCGCCTCTCGCTGATGCTGAACCTGCTGCTGTATGACGATGGGCACCCTATGGCGCTGGCTTTCAACCGGCGGTCCATCGACCGCGACCTCGACGACCTGGCGAGAAGCCTCGGGGGTGAGCGCGAACGCGGCGTGCCCGACGTGCCGCTGCTGCCGCAGGGCGCTGCCGGGCTGCTGGATGCGCAAGGCAAAGAGGGCGATGCGGCGCGTGCTGCTCTCGCCGAAGAACTCGACGACCTGTCGGCGCGCTCGGCGGAACTTTCCGACCGGCTTTCGCGCCGCTACTTCGCGCTCATCGAATCCGACGCGCAGGCGCTCGCCACGTGAGCTTCGTTCATGAGTAGAAGGTACCGCGTCCGCCACGAGACGACCTACAAGTACGCCGCCGACGTGATGCATTCGCATCACCTGCTGCACCTCGTGCCGCGTCCCGCGCCCTACCAGGAATGCCTGGAGCATGAGATCCAGATCGATCCGGCTAGCCATCGCCGCGTGGATGGGCTGGATGCTTTCGGCAATCCACTGATCCGTCTCGAGCTCGCGCAACCGCATCGCGAGCTTCGCGTGATCTCGCAAATGCAGATCGAGGTGCACTCAAGACCGGTGGTATCCCTGGACACCACCGATTCCTGGGAAAAGGTCCGCGATTCGTTTGCCTATCGCGGTGCGTGGCCTTCACGCGACCAGCTCGACGCCGCGCGTTTTCGCCATGAGTCGCCGCACGTCCGGTTGAAGCAATCTTTCACCGACTACTCAGCGGTATGTTTTCCGGAAGGGCGCCCGATCCTGGTCTGCGCGGAAAGCCTGAGCACCAAGCTGCACACGGACATCGAGTACGCGCCCGGCGTCACCACCATCAGCACGTCGCCCACCGAAGTGGTCGAGACACGCCGCGGCGTCTGCCAGGACTTCGCGCACCTCATGATTTCCTGCCTGCGTTCACGCGGCCTGCCGGCACGCTACGTGAGCGGTTACCTGCGCACCAACGCCACGCAGTCAGAAAGCGGGGAGAAGCTGGTGGGTGATGCGGCCTCGCACGCCTGGGTGGCGGTGTGGGGTCCGCCCTATGGGTGGATCGAGTTCGATCCCACCAACGGCTGTTTCGCGGGTACGGATCACATTGCCGTGGCCTGGGGACGCGACTTCGGTGACGTATCGCCGTTGAGAGGCGTGATCCTGGGAGGCGCGGATCATCAGTTGTCGGTGACCGTACGCGTCGAGCCGGAAGGCGAACCGAACTAGTCGGCGGCCGCGGCGATGGCCGCCTTCAGCTTCTCGACGTCCACCGATTGCACGTATTTGATGATGTTCTTCCACATCGAGTGGTAGCCGAAGCCACCGTCGGTCAGCTCCTTCAGAGCATCATCCGGGGTCCAGCCCTGCTCGAGAATCCGGTACATGGCCGTCATGAGGCCGGTGCGGTCCGCGCCATGCTGGCAGTGGATGAGAAACGGACCATTTTCCGTTTTCTTCAGCATGTTCATGACGTCGATGACGTGTTTGTCGCCGATGCGCCAGGTAAGGATCTTCGTGTGTTCGGTGCGCAGCGACGTTCCTTCGACCTCATCCTTGTCGTCGTTGAAATAGCGCAGATTGATGACGGTGCGAACGCCCAGCTTCTCGATATTTTTCATTCCGAGCGCGGTCGGCTGCTCGCTGCGATACAGCGTGGGTGATATTCGATGCAGGTTGGGCACGCCTTCCAGTGCAATGGGCTCGGCCCAGTGCGCAGGTCGCTCCACCACGACCGGGGGCGCCTGGCCACCGGCTTCCTGCGACACGATCGGGGCCGCAAGCACGGCAAACAAACCCAGAAGCGGAAGGCGTTTCATATGGACCCCGATATTAGCGCAACAACGTCGGCCGCCGCCCGTGGACGGGCAACACGCTTCGCCGCCGCGCTCATGGCGGCCAGCCGCGGGCGATCCGTTAGCAGGCGCGAGAGCTTGAACTCGAGCGTGGCGGCGTCCACGGCCTTGATGGCGGCGCCACATTCGAGTAGATAGTCGGCGTTGCGTTCTTCCTGTCCGGGAATCGGCGACACCAGCAGCATCGGGCGCTCCTTCGCCAGGCACTCGGACACCGACAGCCCGCCCGGCTTGGTCACGACGAGGTCCGCGGCGGTCATCACGCGTTCGACGGTGGTGGTGAACCCGAGCGGAAAGAGTTTCCCCGGGTGTTGCCTGGCCAACGCCTGCAGGCGCTTCAACAGGTCCGCGTTGCGACCGGCGAGCGCGACGATTTGCAGGTCGCCGGGCAACCGCAGGAGGCGCTGCGCCATCTCATCGAGACTGCCGACCCCCGCGCCACCGGCCATCATCAACACCGTGAACCTGTCGGGCGAGAGGCCGAGCTCCCGCGCGCACACGGCGCGCTCGAGCGGCGCGCTGAACTGCGGCATCACGGGAATCCCGGTGATGGAAATTTTCTCGCGCGGCACGCCGCGGTCGGCGAGCCGGAACGCCACTTCTTCGCTCGCCACGCAGTAGCGGTCCACGTGCGGGTGCACCCACAACGCGTGCACGTCGAAGTCGGTAACCTGCACCCACAAGGGTGGCAGGCGTTTTGCGCTGTTTTTCTGCCCTTGTTCTTTCCCAGGGGCGCGCTGGCGGGACAGCAGCTCGGCCGGCAGAAAATGCGTGCAGAGAATGGCGTCCGGCGCGAGGCGTTCAATTTCGGCGGTCAATTTGCGCGTGTTGAGTTTCTCGGCGGCTCTCTTGAGTTTGCCCACCAGGGAATCCCGGCTCGGTCGATCGCTCTTCGAGTAGAGGAATGACCAGAGCTGCGGCAGCTTCTCCACCAGTTTGATGTACTGCTCGCCGTAGAGCTTCCGGAAATCCTTCGGCACCAGCGACAGCAGATCGATGTGGGTGGCCGCAACCTTCGGATGGGCCGCTTCAGCGGCCTTGACGATGGCGTCCGCGGCGCGCACGTGACCGGCGCCCGCGGACACCGAGAGAACCAGCAACTTCATTTTGCGGACACTGCTCTCAAAGGCCTTTGTTTAAAAACCCTGGGGGTGTCTTGCCATGCTGGCCGAATACAACGCCTTGATCTTCGGCAGGTCCGCGGCGGCGTCACCGGTGGGCGTGAACGGCGGCATGATGACGACCTGGCGCTTCGAATAGTCGAGCGCTACGGGCACGATGGGCACGCCGGCTTCCGTAGCGATGTAGTAGAAGCCGAGTTTCCACTCCTTCACTTTGCCGCGGGTGCCTTCCGGCGTGATGGTGATCGACATACGCTCGCGGCGCGCAAATTCCGCCACGCAGATGCGAACGATGTTTCCCCCTTTGGCGCGATCGATGGGCATGCCGCCGAACCGGCGCGCCAGGATGCCGAGGGGCCAGAAAAAGACGGTGTGCTTGGCCAGCCAGGTGTTGTCGAGCCGCAATACCAGGAAGGCACAGAAACCGTGGAAGAAATCCCAGTTGGACGTGTGCGGGGCGACGATCAGCAGGTACTTGGGGACGTTGGGTATGTTGCCGGCGATGCGCCAGCCGGAAATCCGCATCAGCAGGACGCCGAGGTAACGGCGCCAGCGCGCCGGGCTCTGCGGAGCCAGCGGCGGAAGAGTGGGGAAACCAGAAGAGATGGAAGGGTCGGCTGGGCCTGTCATGCCGCGCGATGGTAGCCGAAATGGCTCCCTCGGCGCTTCGCCGAAACGCGCAACTCTCGGTAACGGCCGAGAGGCGGACACCGTTTCCCCGCTAGAGGGGGGATGGGGGAACCGGTGCCCGCGCCTCGCCGTGTTCGAGAGTGCGGTCGATAGTTAGCTCCTCGGCGTTTTTATCAGCTCTTCAGCGGAATCGAACGGAACGAAACGATTTCACCAGCCGGCGTCGCCTTGCACGAAGCCTTGGCAAGCAGCTCGTTGGTCCTGGAATGGCGCGCGATCACCGTGAAGGCGTTCGGGTCGACCATGTCCGAGACGAGCCTGCTGGGCGCCTTGACCTTGTACGCCGGCAGCGTTTCGGTCTTCGCGATGGTCTCGATGAGCGCCTTGCTGCACGCGGCCAGCGCGGGCGTCACGGCGGCGGTGCCGGCATTCCCGTAGGAAGCGAAGCCGATCATCGCGGACAAGACCAGATACTTTGAGGTTCGACGAATCATGTTGCACTCCTGATAATGTTTGAAATCCACGAGTGTCAAACTACCCGCTCAGGCCTGCTTCAACAAACGAGAAGATTCGGCGCGAGCATCAGTTTTGTTCATCATCGACTGGCTCATCGGTGCGGCGAGCTCCATGAGCCACGCGCACAAAGCGCGAATGTCGTCACGGTTTTCGTCCTCGGTACGGACTAATAAGGTGTACTCCTCGTGCGTCACGAGTTCGTCATCGAACACGCGTACCAGGCGGCCGCTGTCGAACTTGCGGCGCGAGAGCTCGGCGGGCAACAGCGCGATACCGATGCTCTTCTCCGCGGCGCGCGTCGCCGCCGACATCGAGTCGATGCGAACGATCTGCGCGGGCTGCAGGTTTTTCATGCCGACGGCGGTCGCCCAGCGATCCCAGTCGTCACGGCGCGCCTCGTGCACCAGCAGCGTGTGCAGGTTCAGATCCTCGTAGCGAAGCACGGGACGCTCCAGGAGCAGCTCGGGCGAGCAGGCGGGGACCATCGTCTGCGCGAACAGCGGATGGGCGATCAGTGAGCCGCCCCACGGTCCCGAGCCAACCACCACCGAGATGTCGGCTTCGGCGGCGTGAGTACGGCCGTGCACGCCCTGCGTTTCGATGCGCAGGTCGATGCCGTCGTGCAGCTTCGAGAATTCCGAAAGCCGCGGCAGCAGCATCTCGCTCGCGAAATATGCCGGCACGTGCAGCCGCACGCTGTTGCGCCCGTAGCGCGCACGCAGCTGTTCGGTGACGGATTCCAGACGCATGAACAGATCGTCTATCTGCTCGAGATAGCGCGCACCGGCATCGGTGAGCGCCAGCGCCCGCGCACTACGCGAAAACAGCGGCAGGCCGAGCTGCGTTTCCAGCGTCTTGATCTGATGACTCACCGCCGACGGCGTGATGCAGAGCTCATCGGCTGCGACGGCGAAGCTCGAATGTTTGGCGGCGATCTGAAAGGTCTTGATGGCCTTCAGTGAGGGAGTACGCATTCCATTGGATCACCCAAGAACTCAGCAAAAAAGCTGCGATGCCAGGAGTAAAGCAAGGTGCGTGCCAGCTCGGGAAAAGACGTAAGTGCATGTTCTTATTCGCCCTGCACCTTTGACGGGCTGTCAGCTTTGTTCATCCGTGGCGCGCAATTCCCGCGGTTGCACCGGGTCCGGGTGGGTGCCGGGTGGGGATTGTGGGGAGAAGGATTTGTCACATGTCCGTCAAGGTTCTGTGCGCCTTCTCCCCACAATCCCCACCCGGCACCATGACTCCTCGGCCCCTTTCTCCTTCTTGATTCGGCCGCCATGGGTGGCTCACGCGCGGGCTTCCAGAATTTCACTATGGGCAACGAGCTAAATGTTCACCGCGCCGTGCTCGCCGGCGTGGTTTACCTTGAGGATGCGATCGGCGTGAGTCAGCGCGACAGGCCTAGCGGATCTGCGTCATCGAGCGAAGCAGCGCGCTGCTTTCCGCGGGTGACAGGCTCATGATGCGGTCGTATACCGACAGGGTGATGGTGCACACCTTGGCGCGATCGACTTTCGGGTCGTCGGCATGCGCGATCATCTGTGCGTCGGAGCCGAACTGCTCGTAGGTCTCGTTGATCACCTTCGCGAGATTGTCTTTCACCGTATCGGGTTCCGGCAGGGGGCTGGGGTTTTCGGCGGCGGTGCGGATCACCTCGCCCATGAGGTCGAGCGTGCGGGCCTGCGCCGCAGGCTCGATGTATCTGGCGACATCCGGTGGCCCGGAGACCAGCGGGAACCAGTATCGGAAGCAGGTATCTCCGGGGGCTTTCTGCAATTGGCGGGCAGTGGCCAGCATGTCGTTCATGAGCGCGAGCACTGAATTCTGCGAGGCGTGCGCCAGGCTCTGCGTGGCCGCGAGGTTGATCTCGGAATTGGCGAAGTTGATGAAATTCTCGCGGCTGGTTTCTTCGCGCTGATAGGTCTTGTACTCCGCCACCAGCTTCTCGTACACCGCCGGTTCGTGCTTCTTGAGAACGCGGTACACGGGTTGCCCGAGCAGCGTCGACTCGGCGCTATAACCCTCGTACCAGTACGCGCCCACGGCGCCGGCCACCGCCACGACCAGAATGATGACTACCCATTTCATAAACGCGGTGCTCCCGACGCCAGCAAGGCGAGCGCCCGGCTAATATCCGCGGCGTGCCCTGAGTCGAGAATACCCTGTTCCGAGATGCCGGTGCCGCGGAGTGGCAGGGCGAGGCACGCGTCGGCGACCAGGTTGGCCGACATGGTAGTTAGTATCTCGCGCAGCTGGGCGTCGGCGTGCACCGAACGTGGCGAGGCATTGAAGATGGCGACCCGTTTGTCGACGAATCCCTCGAAGCTCACCAGCCAGTCGAGCGCGTTCTTGAGTACGCCGGTCACACCATGTGCGTATTCCGGACTGGCGATGAGCAGGGCGTGACTCGAGGTGATTTTCGCGTGCAGTGCCTGCACCGGAGCCGGCATCGCTGATTCGAGCTCCGGGTTGAACAATGGCAGCAGTCCGATTTCGTCGAACGGCTCGACGCGGATTCCGGCAGGAGCAAGCCGCGCCGCGGCGCGCAGCAGCGCGGCGTTCATCGAGACGCTGCGCAGGCTGCCGCACAGCGCGAGGATTTTCGTCGACATGGGGCGGCAGCCTAGCAGCCGCCGCCCCGTGCCACACCCTTACTGAAGGCGGATCGCGAGCGCCTTGACGATGGTCGTGCCGCTCGATCCTAACAAGCCGATCGAGGTCAGCGCGCCAGTGCCCAGGTTCACGCGGTACAGCGTCGACTGCGCGGCGCCGGTCGGCTGCAGCGCGGCAATCGGCAGTCCGTTTTCGCCGCCGGCGATGTCGAAGCCACCTTCGAGCGCAAACGTCGTGCCGGCGTTGAACGAACCGACCGTGGCCAGCACGGCGTTCGAGGTCTGTCGTACGAGTGCACCAGCCGCCACGTCGAGTTCGTACTGCGTGGTGCTGGTCGCGCCCGCATACGGATTCGAGAAGGCGGTGCCCACAACCTGAGGCGTACCCGGATTCAGATTCGCTTCGGTGACGACGGTCCCGGCATCCACGTCCACGCGCATGTTCTGGCCCGTGTCGCTCTGAATGCGCAGCTGACCGTCGAGCGGATTGAAGTCCACGCCGAATCGCGTGCCCGACAGCGCGGTGAATGGCGCCGTTGTGTCCAGCGTATTGGCGCTCAGGGTCACAGCCCCCGACAACGCACCGGTCGCCGGGTCGACCGTGTACAGTCGCCCCGCGTCCGTAACCGCAAACAACGTGCCATTCGACGGACGGAAGTCGAAGCCGACGATCGACTCGGCGCCCTGAAGTCCCGTGACCGCGACGTCGGTGTCGAACGTGCCTGGAGTCAGCGGCCTGAAGCTCACGAGATGGTTGTCGGTGGTCAGCGCGAACACCGTGGCAACCGGCAATCGTCCGTACGCGAGGCCGCGCACTTTTTCGCCGCCATCCACGGTGTTGATGCGCGTCGCCGCGCCCGTGGCCAGGTTCACGGTGAACAGATCCGAAGTCGCCGCGCCACCGATGTTGAGCGCAGCCAGGCCAAGGTTGTTAGTGCCGAAGATGTCGAACCCGGCCACACCGGTCACGTCACCCACGCCCAACGCGCCGACCGTCTGCAGATCGCCGTTGATGGCGTTGCCCGACGGGCGGCCCAGGACCTGGAGGCCATCGCCCGCCGTATCGATGGTGTAGTAGAACGCCGTGCCGGCGCCCACGAAGCTGTTGCTGTACGCCGCCTCGGTGACCACCGGACCCACCGGGTTGGTCGCGATGTCGGTCGTGGTTGCGCCGGTGTCGGGGTTGATGCGTGCGTTCAGGCCCGTGTCGCTGACCACGCGCAACACGTCATTGCCGGGGTTGAAGTCCACCGCAAACGCTGTTCCGACGAGAGTTACGAATGGGTCCGTGACATCGCCGAGCGTCGGTGCGAGCGTCGACTTCAACGTGAGCGCGCCGCTGGCCGTATCCACCGTGTACAGGCGGCCGGTGCTGCCGAGCGCATACAGCCCGGTGTCGGCGGGACGCACGTCGATACCGACGATGCTTTCGCCGGCTTGCTGACCGGTGAGCGTCGTGTTCGTGCACGCCTTTTGCGGCTGGGCCGCGCTGAACGACACCAGCTTGCCGGTCTCGGTGAGTGCGTACACATCGCCGGCGGCCTGCGCCGGTGTGGTGGCAGGCGGCGCGATGGCCGTGTCGCGCACCAGTTCGTTGGCATCGAGGCGCGTCACTGCGCCCCCGGTGGCCGCAACGCCGGTAGTGAGGTCGATTTGGTACGAGGTCGGTACTCCACCAACCACGAGCACCGCGTAGCCGTTGTTCGTGCCGTCGGCTGCGGTCGCGATTTCGAAGTCGCCCACCGCGGTCGTATCGACACCGAGCGCGCCGACCACGGTGACCGCACCGGAATTCGGATCGCTGGTGGCCAGCAGTTGATCGGTGGTCGCATCGATGTAATACAGAGCCGTTCGGCAGGCCGCGGCGAATGCGTTGGTATACGCCGCGCCACTCACGCCTGCGCGCGCGGTGCCCGCGGTTGTGAGCGGGGCATCGGTAATCGTCGCGCCGGTGTCGGCGTCGATCCGCAAGTTCTGTCCGGTATCGCTGACCACACGCAGACGATCCGCGACCGGATTGAAGTCGACGCCGAATTCCGTCCCGGCGAGTGCCGCGAAGGGTTCGCTGGCGTCGCCGGCATCGGCGGCCAGAGTCGACTTGAGCGTTGCAACTCCAGTGGTGGTGTTGATCGTGTAGAGGCGGCCCGTGCTGCCGAGGGCATACAACTCGCCGGGTGTCGCGCCGCCGGCGCGTACGTCGAGTCCGACTACCGACTCGCCGGATTGAAGACCTGAGATGGCTATCGCCGTGTCCAACGCGGGATCGGCGCGGTCGAAAGTCACGAGGCGGCCCGTGCTGGTGATTCCGTAGGTGTCGCCTGACGTGACGCCTGCACCGGGTGCGGGTACGGCAGGAGGCGGAGGCGGCGGCGGCGGAGGCGGAGGCGGAGGCGGCGGGGGCGGCGGGGGTGGAGGTACTGTCGGAGGAGGACTTGGCGATTGGGGCGGTGGATTGTCGCCACCTCCGCCGCCGCACGCGCTGAGAGCCGCCACAATGAGACCGGTCGCGAGCAAGCCGCGAGCAACGCCATGCGTAGTCATAAATTCCCTCGGTGTGAAAGATTCCATTCACCCCGAGAGTACGAACTGGCGACGTCTGCGAATGCCGACATTCGCAGCGACCTGAGTGCCAAAAGCGATCCGTACGCAGTCGGCCCGCGCCTACGAAAGCACGACCCGCTGACACGCTTCGGTAACTAACTAGCGGATCGCGGCCTGCGCCGCCTTCACGACGTCCGCCGCCGGCAGCCGCTGCTTGTAGTCGGCATTGGTGTGCGCGAAACGGATATTCCCCATGCGGTCGACGATGAATACCGCGGGAACCGGCAGCTCGTGATGGGTCGCGCCCTGGGTTTCCTCGAGATCGAGGCCGTAGGTCTTGTATTTGGCGTAGGTGGCATCGTCCATGCGGAAGGCGACGCCGAAGGCGCGGGCGGCATTCACTTCGTTGTCGGACAACAGGTGGTAGTCGACGGTCTCATTGAGACTCGATCGCAGGATCTCGGGGCGATCGGTGCTGAGGAACAGCACTTCGAACCCAAGCGCGGAGACTTGCGGAACCGCGGTGCGCAGGTCTTTGAGATGCGCATTGCAGTAGGGACACCAGCCACCGCGATAGAAGATGAGCATGGTGGGTTTCGAAAGCTTTTTCGGCTGGAACAGGAACGGCTGGCCATCGGCTTCCCGCGCCGAGAACGCGGGGGCGGCCGCCCCGACTTCGAGTGGTTTGACCCTGGCCGGGTCGTCGGGAGATGCACTGCCCGCAGCCGCGGCCGCGAGAGCCAGGGCCAGGAGCGCGGATGTGAGTCTTTGTTTGAGGTTCATGAGCCGGAGACCGGCAGTCTGGCCGTCTTATTTCAGCCCTTTGTGAGGCCCTCGCTGGAATACAGGGGGGTGCCCATGTATAGTCGCGCCCGCTTATCCAGGGTCGCGCGGTCATCGCCCCCTAAAGCACGCAAGTCGACTTACTACGATTCGCAACTCCTCTCCTCGCTAATGACCGCTTCAAGCGCCTTGTGCGTTATGAACTGCGAGTCTTTCAAGCTTCCTTTCAAGGTATTCAACTAAATGTCATTTGAAACTCTCGGGCTCAAGCCCGAGTTGCTCCGTGCCGTGGCCGACAAGGGTTATACGGTTCCCACTCCCATTCAGCTTCAGGCCATCCCGGCAGTCCTCGCCGGCAGCGACGTGCTCGCGGGCGCGCAGACCGGCACTGGCAAGACGGCCGGCTTCACGCTGCCGCTTCTGCAAAAACTCGGCGCCCGCGGCGGCCGCAATCCGCGCGCGCTGGTGCTGACGCCCACGCGTGAGCTCGCGGCCCAGGTTGCGCAGAGCATCCAGGACTACGGCAAGTACGGCGATCTGCGCACGCAGGTCATCTTCGGCGGCGTCTCCGAGAAGCCGCAGATCGACAAGGCGCGCCATGGCTGCGACATCCTCGTCGCGACTCCCGGCCGCCTGCTCGACCTTTGCGAACAGCGCGCCGTGTCGCTCTCCGAAGTGCAGATCTTCATTCTCGATGAAGCGGACCGCATGCTCGACATGGGCTTCATCCGCGACATCAAGCGCATCCTCAAGATGTTGCCTCAGCAGCGTCAGAACCTCATGTTCTCGGCGACCTACTCGGACGACATCCGGCAGCTCGCCGGCGGCTTCCTGCGCAAACCCACCTTCCTCCAGGTAACTCCCAGCAACGCCACTGCCGACAAGGTCGAGCAGAGTGCGTACCGCGTCCCGAAAGATCACAAGCGCCACCTGCTCTCGCACCTGATCATCGAGGGCAACTGGCACCAGGTGCTGATCTTCACGCGCACCAAGCACGGCGCCAACCGTCTCACGCAGCAGCTCGAACGCGCTGGCATCAACGCCATGGCCATCCATGGCAACAAGAGCCAGAACGCGCGCATCAAGGCACTGCAGGATTTCAAGGAAAACCGCATCACGGCGCTGGTGGCGACCGAAGTCGCCGCGCGCGGCCTCGACATCAAGGAGCTGCCGCACGTCGTGAACTACGAATTGCCGAACGTGCCGGAAGACTACGTGCATCGCATCGGCCGTACGGCGCGCGCCGGTTCGACCGGCGCCGCGATCTCGCTGGTTTCGCCGGATGAGCTCAGTTACCTGCGCGACATCGAGCGGCTGCTCAAGCGCAAGATCGATTTCATCGAACCGCCGAAGTTCGAGATCAAGGAGGGCACGCACGAGCCACGCAACGCGACCGGCGAACACCAGCCGCACCAGGATCCGCGTCGTCGTCCGGAACATCGCCGGAGCGGCGGTGGCGGCCGGCCTAACCACTCAGGTGGTGGACGGCATGGCGGTGGACGCAATGGTGGCGGAAATCGCGGCGCGGGACGTGCCGATCACGCGGCGTACACGCAGGGCAGCGATGCTCCGCGTGCCGCCGAAGCTCCGCGTTCAGATGCTCCGCGCAGCGACGCCCAGCCCGGTGCTCGTGCGCACGGCGGTGGTCATCACGGTGGCGGCCAGCGTAGCGGCGGTCATGGTGGTCAACGCGCGGGTGGCGGTGGACGCCGCGGTGGTCACGGTGGGCAAGGTCGCAGCGGCGGTGGTGGCGGTGGCGCCGGTCGCAGCGGTTTCGCACGCGGTGCGCGCTCGAGTGGTGGCCGCAGTGGCGGTGGCTCCAGTGGCGGCGGAAGCAATTCCGGCAGCGGCGGCGGTTTCTCGCGGATTACCTGATTCGGGCCTGATCCGGGTGCGGTCAGGCGACGGCTGACTCCTGATCGGCGTCACCGAGCGGCAGGCGCACGTTGAACGTCGTGCCCTTGCCGAGCTCGGTCACGAAATCCAGCTTGCCGCCGTGAGCCTTGATCACGTTGTGGGCGATCGACAGGCCCTGGCCGGTGCCGCGACCCACTTCTTTCGTCGTGAAGAACGGCTCGAAGATGCGCTTGCGGATCGCTTCGGGAATGCCGCCACCGGTATCGCTGATGCTGATGACGGCAAATCCGTCTTCGATTCGCGTCGTGACGGTGATCAAACCCATCCCGGCCATGCCCCCGGCCTTGTTCTTGTCGGCAATGGCATGCGCCGCATTGACCACGAGGTTCAACACCACCTGGTTGACCTGTCCGCCATGGCAGGTCACCAACGGCAGCTCCTGGAAATCCGTTTTCAGGTCGGCGATGTACTTGTACTCGCTGCGCGCGATCACGAGCGTGCTGTTGATGGCGCGGTTCAGGTCGATGCGCGCCATTTCACGCTGATCGACGTGTGAGAACTCTTTCATCGAGCGCACGATTTCCGCGATGCGCGCCAGGCCATCGACCACGCGGTCGAGCGCCGGCGGCAACTCGCGCTTGAGATCCTCGATGTCTTCGTCCGGTTCGGGCGGTTTCGGCAGCGCCGCGGCGAGTTTCGCGTTTTGCGCGAGCAGATCCTGCATGGCCTCGCGAATGAAATAGACACTGTCGTTCAGGTACTGGATAGGCGTATTGATTTCGTGGGCGACGCCGGCGGCCAGCCGGCCGATGGATTCGAGATGCTCACTCGCCGCCAGCCGCTGTTCGGCGATCTTGCGTTCGGTGATGTCGAAGCCAACGCCGATGATGCCAATCACCTCGCCATTTTCATCGCGCAGCGGGACCTTCGAAGTGCAGACAGTGCGGGGCATGCCCGTGACGGCATCGAAACCAGGCTCTTCGAGATCGATGATGGCAGTGCCGGATTTGAGCAGGGCCTGTTCGTCGGAGTAGAATTTTTTCGCGAGCTCCGGAGCGAAGAAGTCGAAGTCGGTTTTGCCGATCGCGTCCGCGGCCGCGGTGCCCATGTTGCGTGCGAGCGCGGCATTCATGGCGATGAAGCGGCTGCCAACGTCCTTGGCATAGATGAACGCGGGGATCAGGTCGATCATCGTGCGCAGCAGCGTGCGCTCGTGCGCCAGCGCGGTGGCCAGGTCCTGGCGCTGCGAGTCGGCAGCTTCGAGGGCGGCGCTGATGCGGATCAGCGCGGTGCCGTCTTCTGCACGTTTATTATCATCAGCCACCGGGAACTCCAATTGACTCCAACCCGGCGTAACGGCCGATCCGGGTTGAAACTGAAGTGCGAGGCGGGGTTGTGAGACGGTCGTCACGTCCCCTAAGTCATTCCCGGCCCAAAAAAGAGAGATCCGCGCGACCCGGTGGGCGTTGCGCGGATCTGGCCGACGCGGCCCGAGGCAAAGGAAAATTATTGCCGCGGAGTTTCCGTATCGGGCGTCGGCTCGCTGGCGGGCTGGTCACCCTGGGGCATGGCCGGATCTGACGACGGTCCCGGAGTCGACTGCGGAGTGGGGCTGGTCGAGCCCTTCGTGCGATTCTTCCATTCCGACTTGTCGAGATAACCATCGCCGTTGGCATCGGCGCTCGAGAACACGATGGTCGTGTCCGCGGCGGCCTCGGCCTGCGAAACCTTGCCGTCCCGGTTGGTGTCGAGCGTATCGAAGCTCGCGCCAGCGTAACCAGCTTTGTCCTTGTCCTTGTCGCCTGCAACGGCCGCGCCCATCGGGATCAGCGCCGCGACCGCAATGGCGATCAATGTTCTGGATGTCTTCATGATTTCTCCTTGAGCTCAATGGAAGGGTTGAGCGGCTTCGTCGCCCGAAGGATGAATTCGGCGTCGTGCCACACTTCACTTGGGCAGCAATCGACGTGCCAGGTTCAATCTCCGCAGCGGGCGCATGCATCGCCGATTTCGTGCGCGCCAGGTCGCCGCGCCGCGACAATCGCCATTGCGGGCGACGTCGATCCGCGACGCAAAACGCGAACCTAACTACAAACAATCACTTGCGAGTCGGCGTGCGGGGACGTCGGACAAAACCCGACACCCGGCGCGTATTTCGCTCAGAACAGGAATGTCTGCGCGCCGATCACGCAGGCGTTGTACACGCCGTGCACGATCATCGGCGCCAGCAGGCTGCGGCTGCGTTCATAGACCAGCGCCGCGCAGGCGCCGAGGAAGAAAACCGGGATGATCGAAAATGCCGGGTGCACGACGGCGAACAGGGCGGCGCTCGCGAGCGCGGCGGGCCATATTCCGAAGCTGCGCCGCAGGCCGCCGAAGATGAGCCCGCGAAAAATGAATTCCTCGAACAGCGGCGCGGCGATGAGCGCCAGCGGCAGTGTCCACAATCCGAGCGAGGCGTACGACTTGCTGGCGCGCACGGCACCCTCGAGCAGATCCAGCGCATCGAGCCCGAATAGATAGAGCACGCCCACCGCCCCGGCGGCGAGCCCCGCGGCGAGGCCGAGCAGCGGCTGGCTGGTGCTGCCGAGAATCTGCGGCACACCCTCGGTTCCGGCCTTGGCATACACCGAACGCATGAGTGCGTAGGTGACTGCGCCGCCAATGGAGAACGCGAGCAGCACCGCCGCGCCGGTAACCCGGCCGCGGCCGATGATGAAGGCGGCCGCCACCGCCTGCGCGACGAAGAACACCATGGCCGCGATCAGGCCGTCGGACGTCGAGACGCGTGGCGGCGGCGAGGCATCCGGGTCGAGCAGATAGCCCAGCTGATCGCGCGCCTTCTGCCACAGCGCGGCCGCCAGCAGCATCGTCAGCACCATGAAGATGAGTCGCTGCGCCGGCTGCGGTGTGAGGATGGCGTAGACGTACAGCGCGGACAACGTCATGAAGAGGTAGACGTAGGCCGGCTTCACCTTCTGGTTCGGCTGCTGCTCGAGCGGGTTGCTGCCGAAAACGCCGAGTGCCACGGCGATGAATGCGTAGATGGGGATGCCGAGCAGCGCCGTCAGCATGGCGCCGAAAAACGTCCAGTCGAGTGACGGCGCAACCACGGCACCGATGCCGAACATCACGACTGGATAGGCGAGCGTGAGGACGCCCCAGAGCTTGGCCTTGTCCTTGAGGACTTCTTCGATGGAGCACGGGAACGTGTACAGCAGCCACAATGCATGGCCCTCGCTGTTCAGCGTCTGGAACGCCGACATGCTGAGTGAATAGGCCGCGAGACCGAAGGCCACGGAGGCGAGCACGTTGGGATTCGTCCACATGGTGCTGGCAACGCCCGAAGTGCCGAGCAGCACTTGTCCGCCCACGATGAGCAACGGCAGCACCAGGCTCTGCACGAGGAAATTGCGGTCGCGACGCAGCAGCGCGAGCTCGCGCCGCTGCACGGCGCTCAGGGAAATGAGCGCCGGTCGCGCTGATGCCGCGGGGCTGTTGTCAGCGACGGGTTCGGCATCCCGGGCGGCACCGCGCTCGGCATCACGGGCGCCGCCGGACACCACACCGTTTCTGAGCTGATGCCGCAGCAGTTGCAGGCCGAGCCAGACGATGACGCCAGTCTCGGCGAGCAGCGCGAGGGTGAGCAGGCCCGCATCGAAGAACGTGCGTTCATTGATGGCGCGCACGGTCAGACCCATCGGCGTGTACAGCAGCCAGTCGGGCAGCGAGCCCGCGACACGCAGCATGAAATCCGACTTGCCCTTGAGGCCGATGGAGATGGCGAGATACATCGTGATGATGGAGAGCACGGAAATGACTGCGTGCAGATTGCGCAGCTGGGCTGCCCGCATACGGAGGCGCAGGCCCGTGTCGATCAGCGTGCGCACCAGCGCCGCGAGCAGCAGCAGCGGCCACGCCGCCAGCACGCCGATGAGTGGCGCGGACCAGCGAAGTCCGGAAAACCAGGCGATGGCGGTGCATGCCGGAATCAGCGCGATCGCCCCGGAGGGATTGACGATGCTGCGCTCGGCGAGGCGGGCCCACAGCAGCGTATCGGCACGGACCGGGAGCGTGATGAGCCACTCGAGATCCCATTCGGGTTTGGCGAGTTCGCCGGAACCGATCGTGACCAGCAGCGATGCAAACCACAACACGAACAGCAGGAACGCGATGCCGACGGCGAGGGCGGTGCTGAATTCGACGGTGACCCAGAAACTGCCCGGTGGATCGAGCGCGCCGTGGAGATTCATCACCGAGTTGGCCGTGATCGCGCCGAACATGAACAGCATCATCGGCCAGGCGAGGTAGAGGACGATCTTGCTGCTCCTTTTCCCCGGATTGCCGGTGCGTGTCTTGTCGCCCGGCTTCTTTCTGCCTTGCGACCCGGCGGCGATCAGGTTGGCCAGCCGGCGCAGCCGCAACCGGATCAGCAGCGAGGTGCTGCGCAACAGCGGCGCGGCACCGGTGCGGCCGTGTGCGCTCACGAGCCCGCGTCTTCGGCGGTGACCTGCAGGAACACTTCTTCGAGCGAGACGTTCTGATTCACGCGCTCGCGCAACTCGTCCAGCGTACCGGTGGCCGTGAGCTCGCCGCGATGGATGATGCCGACGCGCGTGCAGACCTTTTCCGCCATGTCGAGCAGGTGCGTGGACATGAAGATGGTCTTGCCCGCCGCCGCCGCCTGCCGCAGCCGGTCCTGCACCTCGCGCGCCGCACGCGGGTCCAGCCCGTTGATGGGCTCGTCGAGGATCAGCACCTGCGGATCGTGGATCAGCGCACAGGCCAGCCCCAGCTTCTTTTTCATGCCCATCGAGTAGTTGACCGCGAATTCGTCCACCACTTCGGTGAGGCCAAACTCGGCGAGCATGCGCACTGCCTGCTGCCCGGCTTCGCGCCGTCCCATGCCGTGCATTTCGGCGACGAACTGCAGGATCTCGCGGCCGCGCAGGAAGTCGTAGTAGATGGGATTGTCGGGTAGATAGCCGACGTGGCGCTGCACTTCAGCCCGCTGCGAATGGCAATCGAGCCCGTTGATCAGCGCGCGGCCGCCGCTCGGCACCAGGATCCCCATCATCATGCGGATTGTCGTGGTCTTGCCGGCGCCGTTGGGACCGAGAAAGCCGAAGACCTCGCCGCTCCCGACTTCGAGAGAGAGGGGATGCACGGCGGTGAAATCGCCGTAGGTTCGCGAAAGCTGCTGGAATTCGATCATGCGCGTCAGTGTATGCTGAGGTGCAGGAGGGGTCGATGCAGAACAACAAGAATGAATTGGCGCCCTGGGAGAAGGCAGATCTCCCGGAGCCTCCCACGCCGCGCGGGTTGTCGTGGATCGGCGTTTGCGGGCCGGGTGTCATCGTGCTCGGCGTCTCGATCGGCAGCGGCGAGTTCCTGTTAGGCCCCGCCACCTTCGTCAAACATGGTCTGTCGTTGCTGTGGGTGACGCTGGTCGCGGTGTTCTTCCAGACCGTGTTCAACACCGAGCTCATGCGGTACACGGTCGCCACGGGCGAGCCCGTGGTAACCGGCTTCATGCGCACGCGGCCGGGCAAGACCTTCTGGGCGTGGTTTTACGCGGTGCTCTATTTTCTGCAGATCGGCTGGCCGGCGTGGGCCGCGACCGCTGCCGGCGCCATCTTCTTCCTGTTCGCCAACAGGCTCGCGACGCCGCCGGCGGATTCGACCACTATCTACCTGATCGGCATCGGCACGTTCCTCGCATGCATCGCCGTGCTGATGGTCGGAAAACGCATCGCCCGCACGCTCGAGATCCTCAACTGGGCCCTGGTCGCGTGCATTCTCGGCAGCTTCCTGGTCCTGGGCGTCATCTACGTGCCAGCAGGGACCTGGTTTTCGGCCGTGGCCGGCTTCACGGGCTTCGACACCGTGCACGGTGTATTCAACTTCATACCGGAAAATGCCGACGTCCTGCTGCTGGGCGCGCTGGTGGGCTATTCGGGTGGCGGCGGCGTACTCAACCTCACGTTGTCGAACTGGGCGCGCGACAAGGGTTATGGCATGGGCCGTCGCGTGGGGCACATCGCGGGCGCCGTCGGCGGCGAAAAAGTGCACCTCGCCTCGACCGGGTTCATTTTCCAGCCCGATACCGCAAACCTTTCGCGATGGCGCGGCTGGTGGCGCATCGTGCGCGTCGACCAGTGGGGCATCTTCTTCGTCGGAGCCTTGTTAGGCATGATGCTGCCGGCGTTGCTGTACGTGACCTTCGTCGAGCCTGGCACCGACATCAAGGGACTCGCCATCAGCGCCGTGCTCGCCCAGACCATCGGCGCCACCGCCGGCCCATGGCTGGGGTTGTGCGTCGCCGGGCTCGGCGTATGGATCCTGTTCAAGACGCAGCTCGATGTCGTGGAAGGCATGACTCGTTCCATCACCGACATTCTCTGGACCGGCAGCGCACGCGTTCGTGGCTGGCGCGGCGGCGATGTGCGAGCGGTGTATTACACGGTGCTGACCGTCGTGGTGATCTGGGGAATCATCGCGCTGAAACTCGCGGCGCCAGTAATGCTCCTGCAGATTGGCGCGAACATCGCCAGTGCGATCTTCGTGTTAGCGTCACTGCACGTGCTGTATCTCAACACGAGCATCCTGCCGGTTGCGCTGCGGCCGCCGCTGTGGCGCCGCGTGGCGCTCGTCGGCATGGCGCTGTTCTACGGATTCTTCGTGGTGCTGGTGGCCCGGTCGCTGTACTGAATATCAGCGCTTGCGGCTGATCTCGATGCCGTTGCCGACTTCGATCAGCACCGAATCCATGTCTCCCGCGGCGCGCACGCGCTGGCGATAGGCATCGGCGTGCGTGCGCGCGCTCTCGGGGAACAGCATGTTGTCGGCGGCGATGATGCCGCCCATGGCGAGCTTGGGATGCACGAGTTCAAAGCAGGGGAGGTAAAGATCCTTCCAGACGTCGA
>DASQJS010000343.1:0-6624 GCA_035630995.1 Steroidobacteraceae bacterium
AGGACAACGTCGTGCCGCTTCGTTCATTCAACGACAACCGCTTCATCTTTGAGGAAGTCGAGACGGTCGCTGACGGACTAGGACCAACATTCAACGCCCAGGCGTGCCGTGAGTGTCACCAGAACATCGTGACCGGCGGCGCGAGCCAGGTTGCCGAGCATCGAACCGGCCGCCTCGAACTGCTGCAGTTCGTGGAGTCGATCGGCGGCTCGCTGATCCAGTCGCGTTCCACCAATGCGGAAATCTTCGAGCGAGTACCGTTCGAAGACAGCGTGAGTACCTTCCGCATTTCCACCAACCTGCTTGGCGGTGGATTCGTCGAGGCAGTGGCAAATTCGACGCTGCTCTCGATTCGTGACCGGCAACCCGCGGCGATTCGTGGCACGGCGCTGGAGGTTGCGGTGCTCGAAGCCAACAACGCGCCGCGAATCGGGCGCTTCGGGTGGAAGAGTCAGCACGCCAGCATGGAGTCATTTGCCGCGGATGCGTATCTGAACGAGATGGGCATCACGACTCCGGTGCTGCCCGAGGAAAACACCTCGCTGGGTCGAAATGTGGGGTTCCCATCGCCTTTTGATCCCGTGCCGGATCCCGAAGATGACGGCATCGACGTGGTCGCGTTCGCCAACTTCATGCGTGCCACCAAGGCGCCGCCGCGAGGACCGATCAATTCGACGGTGCGCGCCGGGGAGACGTTGTTCAATTCCGTGGGCTGCGGCGGCTGCCACATACCGACGATTCGCACCGCCGCTCCGGGCACGCGCATCAACGGTGGGGCGATCCGTGTGCGCGACGCGGTGGGCAACAAGATCATTCATCCATACAGCGACTTCCTGTTGCATGACATCGGCACGGGCGATGGCATTCCAGTGTTGCCGGGTCCGGCATTTGCTTCGACGGCGACGCAAATCCGCACGGCGCCGCTCTGGGGACTGCGTACGCGCAACCGGCTGATGCACGACGGGCTGTCGTTCACCAAGCAGGAGGCGATCTCGAGGCATGCAGGGCAGGCTGCCGGGGTGCGAGCGGCCTATGACGCGTTGACGACGGCACAGAAGGACCAGGTGCTGGCCTTCCTCGATTCTTTGTGAGCTGAGGGACGCAGCTCGATTCGAGGCAACGGCCGCGGGTCAAAGGACTGACCCGCGGCCCTTGTGCTAGCCGGCGTATGTGCCGTGTTCGAACTGGATGAAACAGAAGCCGTGGCCGAACGGATCACCGAAGCTGATGCAGCGTGATCCGCGCCAGTCAACGTGGCCGGTTTCCTGTTTCGCGCCGGCCGCGATCGCGCGAGCGGCGGCCGCATCGACGTCCGGCACCACCAGGTCGAAGTGAACCGGAGTCCAGTGACGGCCATAACCACGCTCGACTGGCGGCGCCTTCACGGCGGCCGTTCCGGATTTCTTCTGCAGCAGATAGAGAGTGGCCGAGGCGCCGGTGAGTTCGGCGACGTCGTCGTCGAGCGTGCGCGAATGCGTGAGCCCGAGCGCGGCGGTGTAGAAGGCGATGGCGGCGTGAAGCTCCGGCACGTCGATGTTGATGACGATCTTCACGCGGGCGCTCCTGGCGCGGCTGGCGGCCCAATGGCGAATTGCATTTCGACCACCGACTCATGCATGCGTTCCGGAGTCGGTAGTTTGAGAAACACCTCGCGGCTGGGTCCCGCGAGAGTTTCGCCACTGGCGGCAAGGTATTGGCCTATTTTTGCGGTCACGAGGTGGGCATCTTCCGGCAGGCCGACGCGAACGCAGACTGCCATGCGCTCGACGCCTTCGAGTGTGCGCCGGGTCAGCGAATGCCCCGCTCGGCCGGCCACCGGCGGCATTCCGTCGAGGACGTAGGCGAACTCGACATCGAGTTCATCCTGCTCGAATTGCGGCGAATGCGCGATGGCCAGCAGCGTGGGCGTGGTTCCGCGGGGCAGCAGCGGACGCGCCAGCTCGCGCAGCTCGAGGATCAGGCCTCGCGCCGCGGCGAATGACGGCACCGTCCGGCGCAGCGACAGGATTTCGCGGGCGGGCTCGGCACGCACGATGACGTCGTCGGCGCTCAGTGTTCCTTCGCTCTCGAGCTGCGCGATCCGCGTTTCGATCTGCTGCAGTCGCCGCGCCTCGAGCGCGAGCGTCTGCTCCACATCGTTTCGACGCAGCACGAGCATGTTGCGCAGCTCTGACGGAGCGATCTTCGCGCGCAGGATGTCGCGCACCTGGTCGAGGTTGAATCCGAGGTCCTTGAGCACCAGGATCCGGTTCAACTCGGCCAGCTGCTCGATGGCGTAATAGCGATAGCCGGTCTGTTCGTCCGCGTGCGCCGGCACGAACAGACCGAGCTCATCGTAGAACCGCAGCAGGCGCGCCGAGACCCGGGCGATGCGCGAGAAGTCACCGATCCTGAACATTCCAGCTCCGGTTCAGCGCCATGGAGTCGACGACGGGTTGCTCGCGGCGCATGGCCTCGACCATTGGGGGGTGACGCATGACACGGTCGAACAACGCCGCAAGGCGGCGAAAGCGGCCGCGAGGCAGTTCGAAGCCGATGTACTGATAGTTGATCAGGTTGGAGACGACCGCGAAGTCCGCCACGGTCGGCCGATCGCCCGCGAGATAGTCGCCACGGATCGCGGCATCCAGGAACCCGAACATTTCCGGCACGACTTCGGCCTGAACCTCGTCGACCCGCTTCTGGTTCGTCGCCACCTGCTGAATCCTCGGGAAGACAAAGGTTTCCTGGAACAACGGTTGCACCACGTCGCGAAACAGCGCGCCCGCATACTGCTCGAATGACAGCGCCGTGGCGTACTCGCGGGGCGCCGATGGATAGACCGGTTGTGCCGGATGTATCTTCTCGAGGTAGGCGCAGATCGCTGCCGAGTCCGCCACGGTGAAATCGCCATCCGTGAGCGCGGGTATTTTGCCCGTCGGGCTCAACTCCCGCCAATTCGCCGGCGGGTTGCCGGGTATGACGGGAACCACGGGGATGACTTCGAATTCGAGGCCTTTGGCCAGCGCCACGACGATGACTTTGCGAGTGTGAACCGAAATGGGAACGCCATAGATCTTGAGCATGGTGCACTCCTTGAGTTGGGAGTGCCCAGGCTGCGGCTTGACGTTACGGCAAGGTCAACAACTATTTCGCGGGTGGAGAGGCGGCAACCGCGACCTCGACGTCGTGGGCGACTTCGGCGCGGATGCGTTCCCAATGGAAAAGGTTGTCGGGATTCGCATCGAACGAGTTGCCGTTGTAGTGAGTGAGCTTCATGTCGCGGTAAAGGGGCCGGGTGAGGGTGCTGAGCTGCGTCCAGAAGCCGAGCGCCTGTTGCAGATGGCCGATTGCCTGCTGCTTGATTTTTTCATCGCCCGCGATGCGATAGTTGGCCAATGCCACTGCGCCTCGGAGTTTCTCCGCGAGATGAACGCCCAGGTACGACCAGGCCTGCACATCGGCCACTTCGTAACGCAGCGAGGCGTTGTCAGCAGCTTCGATCAGGTTCACCAGGCGGGTTGCCTCGCGACAGTCGCGTTCGAGAACGTCGGCAAGCTGCAGCGGCGTGATGCGATCCGCGCCGAAGGTGCCGCCGGCGCGCATGGTCTTGACGTATTCCGCAACGGATACATAAGTGGGATCCAGCGTCGGCTGATCGATGAGCGCATCGACGCCGATGTAATTCGTATGCTCACCCTGCAACGCAAGCATTCCTTCGCCGTAGAGAGTGAAGTCCCAGCGTGAGTCATACAGCGATGCGAGCCGCATTTGCGTGTTCGAGGCGAGGGAGTAAGCCTTCAGGAGGTTCTCGCCGCGCTTGCCGTAGCGGCGCGTGAATTCGGCGTGGAACTGCGCGTCGGGCGTTTTCGGGTCGTACAGCAGCCGGCCCCAGAGCTTGTAGAACAGCCACTGACGCTGAAACGCCCATTTCCAGTCGACCGGTTCCTTGAGCGCCGTATGTGTGCCGGCGGTGAAGTAATCCAGTGCGGGAATGTATGTTTCGGATCCAATGAAATAACCGCCGACGTAGTCCTGCGTTCCATTGAGCGCGATGTGCTGACGAATGAAGTCCGGCACGCCCCAGCGCAGCGCGAAGAAATCTTCGTTACGCACCTGCCAGACAATCTTGTAGTTCGAAGGCGTGGGTTTGAAGTAGGTGTCGCCGAGCTTGCCACCGTGCACCTTCACCAGCTTGGGGGTGGAGTGGCCATGCGACCAGTTGAACTTCATCTCTGCCCAGATGGGCCCTGCGAACTTGTGGCCGAGTTTCTCCATCGCCGTGCGCGTGATTTGCTCGACTTCGGTGCTGACCCCGGGCCCGGACGAAAGCCCCGATGAAAACGGCACGCGATGGATGAGTTTCACGGGCTGTTTACGTTTCGTGTTCAGCGCCCCGGCGACATACACCTCGTCGACGAACTGCTGGCGCTGGAGCGGAGTCATGCCGCCCATGCCCTCACCATGCGACACGCCGATGCCGTCGAGGTCCGGGTACTCCTCGAGCATCTGCGTGACACTCTCGCGCAGATAACGCTTCGTGATGTCGGAGGTGTCGCCCGGCACGTAGTAGTGCGGGTAGAAGTTTTCCTTCGCTACGTCGTTCGCCTTCGCGAACTCCTCGCTCACGAAGATGCTCCAGAACACCACGTAGGTATCGAGCCCGCGTTCTTTCGCCATGCGAAAGATCTCGCGGTACAGGCGCTGCCATTCGGCAAACTCCGTGTCCGACCACTTGCTCGCTTCGGGGAAGTTTATCGGCCGCACCATGTAGGTGAAGGGATGCATGGTCCACAGCGTGAACGCGTTGAACCGGTTCTCGACCATCATGTCGAGCCAGGCTTCCCAGAACTTCAGATCGCGCGCCGTTGCGTAGTGCTGATCGAGCGCCGAGCTCGGGCGATAAGTGTCCCACGGCGTATTGAACTTGATGCCGCGAAAGGGCAGTACGGGCTTCTCGCGCGAGGCAGTCACCTGGTCGATGGGTGTGCCGTTCAGGAGTTGCTCGCGCAGCGCGAGCGCGCCATAGATCAGCCCGCGCGCATCGCCGCCCGTGATCGCGATGGTCTTGCCGCGAGGACTGATCGTGAATGCTTCCGGCGCGAGACCCTTCGGCGATATTTTCAGCGTCACTTTGTAGCCGTCGGACGAAGCGCCGAACGCTTCCCTCAACTTCCGCGCGGCGTAATCACTTTGCGGCGAGGGGTTGTCGAGAATCGAAATGCTGGCGGCGTGGACATCTGTTGTGACAGCGAGCCAGACAATTGCCCATCGAATGGCAACGTAAAAAGGAATTCGCACGGTTGTTAGGCGACGGTAGCGGTAACGGTGCGCAAAGGATACGCGAATCGCACGGCAACACGTCCGTTCCGGCCCTCTGACAGATTTTTCCGGTAAAACGGGATTGCATTAGTGATGCCGTCAGTGCATAAATCCGCGCAGGTTCGGTGGACCAAAAGCGGGACTAGAGGTCCGGCTCCATCCGGGCGATCGATGGATTGATCACATCAGGGGGACCCTATGTCACTTCGCAGACCTTCCGCTGTGAAATGGCGGAGGGCGGCCGCGTTCATCGCGCTGCTGTCCACGACCATTTTCGCTTTCCTGTCGCCCTCGGCGGCAATGGCCCAGACGCTTCCGACCGCACCCACCGTTGCCAGCCAGATGACCGTCGGCTGGAACCTCGGCAACACGCTCGAAGCCATCTGCAGTGAAACCGCGTGGGGCAACCCGGCCGCGAGCCAGACGCTCATCAATGCTGTAAAGGCCGCCGGTTTCAATTCCATTCGAATACCGGTGTCCTGGGACTGCCATACGGCGCCCTCAGGCACGACGACAATTCCCGCCGACTGGATGGCGCGCGTCAAACAGGTGGTCGACTACGCGATCAGCCAGGACATGTTCGTCATCATCAACATCCACTGGGATAACGGCTGGCTGCAGGATCATCCGGTCTTCGCGTCCCAGACGGCGATAAACGCGAAGCAGCAGGCGTACTGGACACAGATCGCCACCACCTTCAGGACGTACGACCACCACCTGCTGTTCGCCGGAACGAACGAAGTGCACGCGGACTACGGCACGCCGACCGCCGAACACAACACCGTGCAGCAGTCGTTCAACCAGACCTTCGTGAATGCGGTGCGCGCCACCGGCGGCAACAACGCCTCGCGCTCGCTCGTCGTGCAGACGTACAACACGAACATCCAGCACGGCTTCAATTTCTTCAACATGCCGACGGACACCATCGCCAGCCGGCTCATGGTCGAGGTTCACAACTACGATCCGTACGACTTCACGCTGAACCCGAACGGTGCCTGCAATGTGTGGGGATCGCGCTTCCCGGACTCGGGCAGCAACTGCAACTGGGCCTATGAGAGCTACTTCGATTCGCTCTTCGCGCAGGTGAAGGCGAAGTGGGTCGACCAGGGCATTCCGGTGATCCTCGGCGAGTACGGCGTCGGCACGCGGCCGGGCAAGAACCTCGAAGCTCGCGCGTACTGGAACGAGTACATCAACAGGGCCGCCGCCGCCAACGGCGTGAAGACCTTCTATTGGGACAACGGCGCGCAGCCCGGCAGCAACGATGCGTTCGCGATCTTCAACCGCAGCACGGGCGCCATCGTCGACCAGGCTGTGCTCGAC
>DASQJS010000344.1:0-3050 GCA_035630995.1 Steroidobacteraceae bacterium
ACTGAGACGGCATGAGATGCCGTGAGAAAGGTAATTGGCGGAGAGAGAGGGATTCGAACTCGGGGAAGCCGTGAATGAAATCAGTAAGTTGCTGAATCGAATAGCAGCTAGCGTCCCCTCAGATCCCCCTAACTCCCCTTATTTGCCACCAGATTTGCCACCACGCAATGGCCCGGATTCCCGAAGTCGACGCCTACTATCGAGCCGTGACTGCCGCAGGGATCTTCCGCGCCGCCTCCTCTATCCACGCCACCACCGCCTGCGGCTGGGATACATAGATCGCATGGCTTCCTGAGACTTCCCGCAATTGCGCGCCAGCACGCGCGGCCATGCCACGCTGCGATTCAGGCGGGATCATGTGATCTTCGCTGGGCACGAGGAACCAGCTCGGCTTCGTCTTCCACGCGGGCGTCGTGATCTTTCCTTCGAGCGACTGGACGCCCCAGGGCAGCTGCGAATCTGCCATGAAGCTCGCAATTTCAGGAGCCACGTCCGCCGCGAATGCCGCCGCGAACTTCGCTTTGTCGAGAACCAGGAAGCCATCGTTCGGCGGCAGGATCGGCGGGCCGGAATTCTTCGGCGCGTTGGCGCTCAACGCAGACACGGACTCACCGGCATCGGGTGCGAATGCCGCGATGTACACCAGCGCGGAAACCTTGGGATTCGAGCCCGCCTCGGTAATGACGACGCCGCCATAAGAGTGGCCCACGAGGATGACTTCACCGTCACACGAGGCGATGGCTCGGCGAGTGGCCGCCACATCCTCGGCGAGAGATACCGTGGTGTGCTGCACGACCACCACGGGATAGCCGGCCGTGCGCAGGATGCGATGGACGCCTGCCCAGCCCGATCCATCGACGAAAGCACCGTGTACCAGCACGATGGTGGGGGGACGATGAGCCGCGGCGGCGGAAGACGTGACGGCGGCGCCCACCATCAGCGACGCGATGGAACTCGTAACGCCGTTCATTTCGAGGCTCCGATTGAAGAGAGGTTTCCGAGAATTTCGAGGCGCATGACCTGCACGCCCCCGTCCGCAAGCTCGCGCAGCTTCGCGAACCAGGCTTGCACGTGCTCGGTGGCGTTGTGCGCCTCGAAGTCCGCCTGGCTAGCGAATATTTCGTAGAACACGAAGTGTCCCGGTGTCTCGCGATCCTCATGAAGGAAATACAGCAGATTGTTGGGCTCGGCGCGCACCTTCGCCACCAGCGGCAGGGTCGCGGCGCGCAGCTCCTGCTCCTTGCCGGGCTTGGCGCGGACATGCGCGACCACCGCGTAGGCGCCGGGCGGAATCGCGGCATAGCGCACACCCTCCGCGTCGCGTGCGAAGGTGGGTACTGCGGTCGATGCGAGGATCACGACAACCAGGCCCCGGAAGAAGCTGCGTATCGATGACATGGAGTGCTCCTCATGTGGTTGGCAAGCAGTTGCCGTGGGAGCCGGGTGGCACGCGAACTCCTGACAAATCGGCGTGTGCACGCCAATGAGATAAGGATTGGGAACATTCATGCGAGCGCCTTGCGAGCGGCACGCGCCGCGTCGAACACCTTCTTCACGGGGCCGAGCGCCTGCACGAACTCGAGCTGCTCGCCCTCCGGACCTTTGCAGTAGATGAGCCGCCATCCATTGGACTTGCCTTCCGTGATGCCATTGCTGTTGGCAGAGATCGGCGCCGCGAGACGGTCGCGTTCCGAGTTCACGGTGACGACGCGGTTCGCCCTCACCTGCGTCATGCCTCTTCGGGCGGATTCCGCCTCGAGATCGGCGATGAACTGGTTGAAGTCAACCTCGTCGCCGATGTGGAAGCAGATGTGCATCATCCGGGGAAACGCGGGACTCATGTGGGCGAGAGGTTCGGCGAACGCCGCGGTACCGCCAGAGGCCTGCTCGGCGTCGCGGTATTTCAGTAGTTCGATCACAACGTTGTCGAACTGGATGAATCGCACGTCGAGGCGCTGCGCGCCGCCGCGCAGGTCCGGGATGCCGAGAGCGCGAGGATTCACCTGTCGCGTGCGCGCTTCGATCTCCTGGTCGGTGAGCAGCGTGTTGTGGATGCGCTCGCCGTGGAAATCGCCATCACGCATCACTTCGGTACCGCCGAGCACTTCGGTATAAAACGCGAAAGCTCGTTCCATATCCTGAACCGTGACGCCGAAGTGCTGTACGCCGCGCAGGCGCGCACCCAGGGAAGTGCCACCGCGCGCGGTCTGTGGCTTCGCGACAGTGGACACGGTCAACCCTCCCAGCAGCGCGACTCCCGCGGCCTGAAAGAGACTGCGACGCTGGATGTCAGCATCTTCGGTGTCTGGATTCTCATTCACGGGCTCTCTCCTTCCAGAGACGAATGGTGGCGATCGACGCCTGCGTGTAGCCGGGAGGTTGGGATTCACCACCCATGGGGGCGGCGCTGGTCATCGTGTTGGTCGTCAGCATTCCACCGACGTAAGGCGCCGGCAGTCCCTTGAGCGTCAGCTGGCAGCGAACCGGAAAAAGGCCGGATTCGGGAAAGTTCACGGCCAATGCCAGGCACTCGCCGTTGCCATGAAACGCGAGTTCGCCCAGCTTGATCTCGGCGTAGAAGTTCTGGCGCGCCCGCTCGTCGGTGGCGCCAAAGCAGCCGCGCAAGTCAGCCACGTGAGCTTGGTGCGCATCGAGTATGCGGCCGTCCTGCGCGCGCGTGCTCACGCTCCAGAACGAGAACATCTTTTCTGCGTCGGCGGTCATCGGCGCGAAGCCGGTCAGTTCCTGCGCGCAGTTGCCCGCAGCGCCCGATGACGCCTCGCGGATGCTGCGCAAGACATAGATCTCCTCTACGCCGCCAGCCTCTGCCTGGCTAACTACACCCGGAAGCCAGCCGATCGTGGGAGCGTTCAGGCTGTGAATGTAGCGCCGATCCTTCGTCTCGGTGACGCCGGTAGTCTGCGTATAGGCACCGGTCGGATCCTGCAGATCTTCGACGATGCGGCCACTCTCGTCGAAGGCGAACACGTGTCCATAGGGTTGTCCGACTGGCAGCCATGACCGCGGCAGCCGCAGAAGCACCTTGCGGA
>DASQJS010000345.1:0-3197 GCA_035630995.1 Steroidobacteraceae bacterium
CTCGTGACGCCGGCGATGCTCGCCAACAAGGAAGTGGTCAAACAACTCACGATCGAGCAGAAGATCGAGTTCTGGCGCCGCGTGATGCAGTACGCGCGCGACCGGAACATCGATTTCTACGTGATGACGTGGAACATCTTCACGTATGGTGTCGAGGGCAAGTACGGCATCACCGACGCCATCGACAATCCGAAGACCATCGAATACTTCCGCGCCAGCGTGCGCGAGATGTTTCGCACCTATCCGCTGCTGCGCGGTATCGGACTCACGGCGGGCGAGAACATGGGGGATGCGAGCGCGTACTACTCGGGCGGCATGGACTCGTTCGACGCCAAGGAAAACTGGCTATTCAATACCTACGGGCAGGGAGTGAGCGACGCGGCGCGCGCAGAACCGCAGCGGCAGATCCGGCTGATACATCGCCAGCACGAAACCCGCGCGCAGGACATCGCCAGGACGTTCCAGCCGGTGATTACGCAACCCAACGTCGATTTCGTGTTCAGCTTCAAATATGCGCAGGCGCACGCGCTCTCATCCACCACGCAGAACTTCCACCGGGGTTACCTGGAGTCGTTGGGGGATCTCAAGACACTGTGGACGGTGCGCAACGACGACGCACTCATGTATCGCTGGGCCGCGCCGGATTTCGTGCGCGAATTCATGAAGAACATCCCGTACGAGAAGTCCCAGGGCTTCTACTTCGGGTCGGACATGTGGGTGTGGGGCCGCGAATTCCTGGCGCGCGATCCGAAGCTGCAACGCCAGCTCGAAGTCGACAAACACTGGCTGCATTTCCTGCTGTGGGGACGGCTCGGTTACGACCCGACGCTGGACAACGAACGCATCGCGGAACTGGTGGGCCGGCGCTTTCCCGGCATCGACGCGCGAAAGTTCCTGTCGGCGTGGCAGGACGCCTCGATGGTCTATCCACTGGTCACCGGCTTTCACTGGGCGAACTTCGATTTCCAGTGGTACATCGAGGCCTGCCGAAGCCGGCCGGATCCCGCGAAGACCGCCAGCGGATTTCACAGCGTGAACACCTTCATCACGCAGCCGGTCCATCCCGCTACCCGCAACATCACCATTCCCGCGTACGTAGCCGGGGTGATCGCGGGAAAAGTGCCGCCGGGCATTACGCCACTGCAGGTGGCAGACCAGCTCGATGAGCGGGCCGATCGCGTGCTGAATTCGGTCGCGGAGCTCAACAAGAGTGCGCGCGGCACGATGAGCGCGGAATACGGCGCGACGCTGGCCGACATCATGTTGATGTCGAGCCTCGGCAGGTACTACGCGGCGAAGATCCGCGGCGCCACGGAGCTCGCGTTGTTTCGCGAAACGCTCGTGAAGGACCACCGGACAAAGGCCTCGCAACACCTGAACGACGCGGCCCGCCACTGGTATCAGTATTCGGGCCGCGCCCGAGTGCAATACCGCAATCCGGTATGGACGAATCGAGTGGGCGTGGTGGACTGGAGGGAACTCGACGCCGAGGTTCAACGGGACATCGAGATTGCTCGCGGCACGGCACCCTGAAAACCGCGAAAACAGGCCTCCGGATAGCGTTTTCTGGCTGAACAACCTGAACGAACCTGAACGGAAACGTTCAGCCAGCGCTCAGGTGGGCCGTCCGATACTGGCTCCGCAACGGATCGACATGGATCCGCTAAGGAGACCAGAGATGAAACGCCCAGTGACCCTTGTACTCATCGCCACGCTGCTCGTGGGTGCACCAGCTTTTGCCGCCAAGGATGTTCAATCCAAGGTCGCCGATAAAGTCGAAAAAGCCGTGCGTCACGAGAACGGAAATCGCGGACACGACAATCGTGGTCATGGCAACCGCGGCAACGACAACCGCGGCAACGAGCATCGCGGTGGATCCAGCCAGCGGAACGACAATGGGCACGATCGTGGCAATCATGCTCCGCCCAGCTACAGCGGTGGCGGCCATGATCGCGGCAACGACCGCAACGATCATCGCAATGACAACAATCGCCATGACCGGAACGATCATCGCTACGACAATCGCAATTCCAACAATCGTCACGACTGGAACGGCAACAATGGCAATCGCCATGACAACCGTGGCTGGGATCGTCATCGCAGCGACTGGTCGAGTCACCCCAACTACTGGGACAATCGCCGCCATGATCGCCGCGACTACGCGCGCTATCGCTACAACTACGGCCATTACCGCGCGCCGCACGGCTATCACTACCGCACGTGGCACCGTGGTGACTACCTGCCGCGCGCCTACTACGGCAGCTCGTACATCGTGTACGACTGGCACCCGTACCGGCTCTACGCCCCGCCGTACGGTTACCACTGGGTGCGCGTCGGCAATGACGTCCTGCTGACCGCCCTCGCCACAGGCGTCGTGCTCGATGTGCTCTACAACATCTGGTACTGAGCCGACCTGAAACTCGAGAACCCGAGCTAGCGGGTAGTCGCCGGCGCCCTGGAATGGATTCCAGGGCGCCGATGTTTTGGGGTCAGGCACCGTTTCCTAGGAAACGGTGCCAGGCACCGATTGCTAGGAAACGGTGCCTGACCCCAAACTGTCGGAATGACCGACCGACTCGAAGCGATCGAAATCAAGCTCGCGCACCTGGAACGCGCGGTGGCCGAGATCAGCGACGTGGTGGCGCGTCAGCAAAAGGAGCTCGATCGCGCGCTCGATCGCAACCAGCGGCTCATGGAGAAAATCGCCGCCATCGAATCCGAGTCCGGCGCGAGCGCCACGGCGCACGAGAAACCACCGCACTACTGATCGTCGTCGGCGTTCCGCTCAACGCGCGGCGAACACGCCAGCCGAGAGCAGGATGGCGACGACCGAGATGGCGATCGCCGCGTAAGCCCACCGCCTCGTCGAAGCGCGATGCGCTGCGGCCTCGGTCGCAGCCTGTGCCAGCGCCGCCACCACTTCCTTGACCTGCGCGGCGAGCTGCGTGATCTGTTCGGCATTGGTCGAAGCCGCGCTTTGCAGTTCCGCGATCTGCTGATTGAGCAGGTCGAACTGGGCGGACGCGACTTCCACCTTCTTGCGCGTGAAGCCTGGCCTCACCACGCTCATGATCTTGTCGAGATTGCCCAGGACGAGACTGCCAACCGCGAGCCAGGGAAGGGCCATGATTCACCTCCGTCGAAACATCCTGGAACTACGGCAGAACGCTGTACCCGCCCGTCTCCGCAAACTGATC
>DASQJS010000346.1:0-6625 GCA_035630995.1 Steroidobacteraceae bacterium
AGTACTACACCAACGGCCAGAATGCGTTCATCCAGTTCGATCCCCAGGCGAACAGCAACGTGCTGGTACTGGAGGCCCGGCGTGATAATCCGGCGAACTACAACTGCTGGTACGGTCGCTGCGAGTACACCTCGTCGCGCATGAATTCCGCCGGCAAGCGGACTTTCCAGTACGGACGCATCGAAGCGCGCCTCAAACTTCCGCAAACCCAGGGAATCTGGCCGGCGTTCTGGATGCTGGGGACCGACATCGGATCCGTGGGCTGGCCGGCCTGCGGCGAGCTCGACATCATGGAGCACGTGGGCTTCGAGCCGAACATTACCCACGGTGCCTTGCATGGCCCGAACTACTCCGGCAATACGCCGTTCGCGGGTACGAATTACCTCAACGAACCGGTCAATGCCAACTACCACGTCTATGCAATCGAGTGGAACTCCACCAGCGTGCGGTGGTTCATGGATGGCGTCCAGTTCTATTCCGTGAACAAGTCACAGGTGCAGAGTTTTGGAAACTGGGTGTTCGACCACCCCATGTTCCTGATCCTGAACGTGGCGGTCGGCGGCAACTGGCCGGGCAACCCGAACGGCAGCAGCGTGTTTCCGCAGCGCATGTATGTCGACTACATCCGCGTCTATCAATAGACGGGAAATCCCAGCCGGCTAGCAAGCCGGCTGGGGCTTTACGCGCGAAGTCGGCGTACTCCCACACTCACGTATAGGATTTGACCTACAGGAAAACTTGAACTGCGCATGCAGACTCGTACGCGTTTCGAAGAGCAGTCGTCAGAAATAATCGGGCCGCGGCGGGATACTCGCCGGGTCCTAGAATAGAGGCTCTAAGGGAGCGGCTTGGTCCGACGCAGACTCGATGCTCAAGCGCGGTCGAAATCTGTTCAGACGCCAGTACGCCCGGCTGAAAAGGCTGGATACGCTGGGAAGTATCGGCATCGTTCCGCGACTCGCCGTGGCGTTCATGGCGGTAGCGGCGCTCGCGGCAGCAGCCAATCTCATCGTCGAGAACGGCATCTCATACATCGAGCAGCAGCGACTCCTGGAGTCGGAGCGCAGCGCGAATGATTCGCGGGCGATCAGCTCGCTGCGCGAATCGATGGGTCGCGCGCAGCAGATCGCAAGCTCAACTCAATTCCTGATGGCATTGGATCGGTTCGACCGGGCGGTTTACGAACACGCGGAGACGGATTCCAAGTTGTCAGCCGCGCGCTACTCCGGCGCCCGGCGCGATCTCGAGCGTGAGCTGAGCAAATACTTGGCGGACGCACATCCGGCTTCGACGCTGCAGCTGCCCCGCCTGATCGACGCCCACATGAGAAGCGCCGAAGCGTTCATGCAGCTGGCGCGCGTTCATCGCGGGTTGCTCACGGAATATTCGACCGTGTTCTCGCGCATGGAGGTGCGGGTCGAAGCAGCGATAAATGGTGAATGGAAGGTTCTCGGCCGGGTGGTCGCGGGCGAGTCACTGCTGAAATTGGGCGCGCAACTGGCCGTCTTGCGGGATGCCCTGGAGGCGCGCGACACCTTCGGCGGCGGCAACACCGACAACATCGCACTCGTGAAAGCAGAACAAGGTCTTGCCGACACGCTGGCCACCAACGATACAGTTTTGCAACGGTCGCAGGGGTCGAAGTGGTGCCAGGCAATGCACGCAGACATGGCGGCACTCTTGCGCGTCCGTACGTCGCTGCTGCAAGCCGAGCCTCGACGCGTGGCCGCGGCCAAAGGCTTCGTGCGTGAAACTCAGAAGTTGACGGCGATGTTGCCAAGGCCGCTCGAAATCAATGCGATATCCGAGGGCGAGTCGAGCCCTTCAAGCAGGACTCAAGCCCCGGCTGCAGCGGGAACACCGGCATTGCCGGAAGGACCGAGCCGATCGCTCGTGGCGTGGTTGAGCGCCGCGGTGTTAGTCCTTCTGCTCTACATCTGCTTCGTCACGATATTCAGCATCGTGCGGCCCGTACGCCGCCTGGTCACGGCCACGGCGAGATTGGCAAAGGGCGAGAATGCCCGGGTCGTTGCAAGCGGCGGCATCCGCGAGCTGGATACCCTGGCGGTAGCGTTCAATTCGATGGCCGAGCAGCTGGCGGCTGCGCGCGCCTCGACGCGCGATGCGCACCAGCGGCTGGAAGACAAGGTTGCGGAGCGCACTCGCCAACTCCAGCTCCTCGCGGAGCAGGATCCACTTACGGGCCTTGCAAACCGCAGGCATCTGTTTGCTGCGCTCGACTCGACGCTTGCACGCGCGCGCGTGTCAGGCGCTCACGTCGGAGTGTTCTTCCTCGATATCGACAACTTCAAGACTCTCAATGACAGCATGGGACACGCCTATGGCGATCGCGTCCTGATTGCGATCGCACAGCGACTCGAGGTGATCGCGCGCACTTACGGATTCGCGGCGCGGCTCGGCGGCGATGAATTCACGATCGTGCACCAGGGCGCTGCCTCGACCGAGGAAGTCCTTGCGTGCGGCGCGGCCATCATTCGCGCATTCGATGTCCCGGTGCAGGTCGACTTTCGCGAGGTGATCGTGAGCGTGAGCGTCGGCGCCAGCATATTTCCCGACCACGAGAAGGATGCGGAGTCGCTGCTGCGCGCCGCGGACGCGGCACTGTTTCACGCCAAGGCACTCGGACGCAGCCAGCTTGCAACGTTTACGCCGGAACTGCTGACTTCCGCCTCGGCGAAGTTCGCCATCGAGCAGAGGCTGCGACGCGCCATCCAGAAAGGTGAGTTCGAGCTGTTCTATCAGCCGCTGGTGAACGCGCAGACTCTCGAGGTGCAGGTGGTCGAAGCGCTGATTCGCTGGCGCACACCCAGCGGCAGCTTCCTGGCTCCCGGCGAATTCCTTGCCGTGGCTGAGGAATCCGGGCTCATCATGGAGATCAGCGACTGGGTGCTGCGCACGGCCATCGAAACCGCGGCGCAATGGCACCAGGGGGCATGGCGCGACGTGCGCGTCGCCATCAACGTGTCGCCCCGGCAATTCCTCAATTGCGGATTCGTCGAATTGCTCGAGAAGCTGCTGAATGAATATCAGCTGCCGGCGCAGTGCGTCGAGCTCGAGCTCACCGAGTCGGTACTGCAGACCGGAGCCGCGACGATCAATTCCCTCGAGCAGTTGCGCAGCATCGGCGTCGCGATTGCGCTCGACGACTTTGGCACTGGATATTCCTCGCTTGCGTCGCTCCAGCAGTTGCCGCTCACGCGCGTCAAGCTCGATCGAAGCCTCATTGCCAGCATGGATGGCAGCGCGCGTTCCGCGTCCATCGCCAGGGCCACCATCGGGTTATGCCGCGATCTCGGCCTCGAAGTGACCGCCGAAGGGGTGGAGCGGCTCGAGCAGTTCGCCGCGCTGCGGACGTATCGAAATATTTCCCTGCAGGGCTATCTACTTGCACGGCCCGTCTGCCGCGAAGAACTGCTGCCGTTGCTCGAGCGGCTCCCCCAGCACTGCCAGGACCTGGTGCGGCTCTCGCGGGAGCTGACTCCTCAGGCTCCCGCCGTCCGACTCGCGACCAAGCGCGTGAGTTAGGGACAAGGACGACGGTCAATTCGGACTTTCTCGGACGACGGCTCGCCCGGCCCGGACGTAAGATCTCCCGGGCATGGCAATCAATACTCCCGATGAAGGGTCACTCGACCGCGATGAACGCAAGCGGCTGCGGTCCGTGCTCGTCCGTTTTCAGAAGCCCTCTACGGCTCGCGCCCTCTGGCAGTTCTTCAACACGGTCGTGCCGTATGTCTTGTTATGGGTATTGATGTACCACGTGAAGGAGATTTCGCTGTGGCTGGCGATCCCGCTCGCGATGCTGGCTGGCGCGCTGCTGGTTCGGGTCTTCATCTTCTTTCACGACTGCGGGCACGGATCGTTCTTCAAGTCGCATTGGGCCAATGCCGTGTTCGGCTTCATTTGCGGCGTCCTCACGTTCACGCCGTACTACCACTGGCGCTGGCAGCACGCCATCCACCACGGCACGTCGGGTCACCTGGACAAGCGTGGCGTGGGCGATATCTGGACCATGACGGTCCAGGAATATCTCGAATCCACACGCTGGAACCGTTTTTCATACCGCTTTCAGCGCAATCCGTTCGTGCTTTTCGTGGTCGCGCCGCTGTACATTTTCCTGATCCGGCAGAGGTTCGCCTCCTCGGACGCCAGCCCGCGCGAGCGCTACTCCGTGTGGCTGATGAACTTCGCATTGTTGTCCGTCGCCATCGTGATGAGCTGGCTGTTCGGATTCTGGATCTATCTACTGCTGCAGGTGATCGCCTGGATGGTGGCTGGCGCCTCGGGCATCTGGCTGTTCTACATCCAGCACCAGTTCGAAGATGCGTACTGGGAGCGCGATGAACAGTGGGATTACACGGCCGCGGCGCTGCAAGGCAGTTCTTATTACCAGCTTCCGCGCGTCCTGCAATGGTTCTCCGGGAACATCGGTTTCCACCACATTCACCACCTGAGCTCCAACATCCCGAACTACAACCTGGAGCGTTGCCACAAGGCAGACCCCGTCTTTCAGCAGGTGAAACCGATCACGCTGTTCTCGAGCTTCAAATCACTGAGGTACCGACTCTGGGATGAGGCGACCAGGAAGCTCGTGAGTTTTGCGCGCATCAGGCATCTTCGAAGAGAGCAGCGGCGCCGGCGGCCTTAGCGCCGCATCAACACGGGAAAGTTCAGGAGCTCTGGCCCGCCTGTGACAGCGGGCCAGAGTTTTCATCATCAATCTACAACTGCAACCGATCTACCAGGCGTACAGGCTAGCCCAGGCGAACTGGCCCGCGGTCACCGAGAAGTAGTAGTAACCGTCGGCCGACCGCGTAAGTGGCAACTGCCCGCATGTGCGAGCCACGCCGCCCACGGTGAGCGTCCGCCCGTCGAAGTTCGAGCATCCCCACCCGGCGATGTTCTGGTTGGTCCGATAGCAGACCGCGCCGGTGGTGTTGAAATTGCCCGATTGGTTGGTGAACGTGACCGGGTTGGCGCAGGTGCCGCCGGTTCCGCCACCGCTGGTGTTGAACGTCGCTGTCACCGAACGTGACGCGGTCATCGACAACACGCAGCTGCCCGTGCCCGAGCACGAACCGCTCCAGCCAGCGAACGTCGAGCCGCTCGCCGCCGCGGCGGTCAATGTCACGGAGGCACCACTCGCGTAGTTAGCCGTGCACGAAGTGCCACAGTTGATGCCGCTCGGGCTCGAAGTGACCGTGCCGGTACCCGTGCCCGCGCGCGTGACCCCGAGCGCGAACGTGGAGGCCGTGTTGAACGTCGCCGTCACCGCACGCGCTTGTGTCATCGACACGGTGCACGCGCCGGTGCCCGTGCAGGCGCCGCTCCAGCCTGCGAAGCTGGCGCCGCTGCCGGCCGCTGCCGTCAGCGTCACCGAGGTGCCGCTGGCGTAGCTCGCGCTGCAGGTGCTGCCGCAGTTGATGTTTCCGGTGTTCGACGTCACGGTGCCAGTGCCGCTGCCGGCCTTGGTGACGCTGAGCGTGAAGTTTGCACCCGAGCTGTTGAACGTCGCAGTGACATTGCGAGCCGCCGTCATCGACACCGTGCATGAGGTCGCCGTGCCACTGCACGCGCCGCCCCAACTGCCAAACGTCGAGCCGCTGGCCGCCGCGGCGGTCAGCGTGACGGACGTACCGCTGTTGTAGCTGGCGCTGCAGGTGCTGCCGCAGTTGATGCCTGACGGAGAAGACGTGACGGTCCCGGTGCCAGTGCCGCTCCTGGTCACCGCGAGCGCGAACGTGGTGCTGGTGCCGCCGACGCCGCGCATGATGGCATTGAGGCCATTCGCGTCGACGATCGAGCCGCTGTTGCGGTCGAACAGCGCGAACACGTCGCTGGCGCCGGATTGCGCACCGTTGTCCCAGTAGAACGTCTTGATGCCGTTGGTGGTCGCGGTACGGTTCACGAACTCCAGATAGTACTGGCGCGCAGCGTCATTCAAGCTCGAACGGCGCGCGACGCCGTACTCACCCATGATCACCGGGATGCCCGCCGCCACCCACTTGTTGCGGATCTGCGCGAACAAGTCGGTGTGGTAGTTCTCCTGGGCCCACGAACACTGGCTGTACTGTGTGAACTGCGCGCCCCAGGCGAGGCAGGGACCGCTCGGGTTGATCGTGTAGTCGTACGGATCGTAGTGGTGGAACTCGACGATCAGCCGGTTGGCGATCGTGTCAGTCGGCAGCGAGAAGTAGTTCAGGCCATGCCAGGCGTTCGTGTTGTACGTCTGCACGACGAGCGTACGGGAGGCATTGTTGCCACCCGTGGCGCGCACCGCGGTCACGAATGTCTGGTTGTACGACTGCTGAACGGTGATGTGCTCGGACGTCGGCGTGCCGTAGTCGGCATGCACTTCGTTCGTACCCGCGAACAGAAGACGTTCGTTGTAGGCCGCGAACGTGTTCGCGATCTGTATCCAGAATGCGCGCTGCTTGGCGTTGTTAGCTGTCTGGAATGCAAACGTGGGATTGTCCTGCAACCAGCCGCCATCCCAGTGGATGTTCAGGATGACGTACATGTTCTGGTTGTAGGCGTAGTCGACGACTGTCTTGACGCGCGCCATCCATGCCGCGTCGATGGTCGTTCCCGAAGAGACGTGGCA
>DASQJS010000347.1:0-6343 GCA_035630995.1 Steroidobacteraceae bacterium
CCGATCAGCGAAACGCACTCGCCGCGCTTGATGTCGAGTTGGAATCCCTCGACCACGGTGAGCGGTCCACGCGGAGTCGGGTAGACCTTGTGAACGTTGTAGAACTCGACGTACTTGTCGGGGTTGGACAGCGGTTTCGGCTTGTTGGCCGCGCGCACTGCTTTCGGCAGGAAGTCCGCCGATGTGATGGGCACCACGTCAGGCAGTTTCACAGCGCCTTCCCCCGGCACGGGTTTTTCCGCTTCCACGTCCAGCAGGTACTGTGTGATCGCCGCGCGAAGCTGGCGATACTGCGGGTCGTGGTTCACGGCCTTGCGATCTCGTGGCCGTGGCAGATTCACGCGGAACTCAGGTCCCAGCGTGGCGCGCGGTCCGGGGTTGAGCGGAATGATGCGATCGGCGAGCAACAACGCCTCGTCCACATCGTTGGTCACCAGCACGACGGTCTTCTTTTCTTCGCGCCAGATGGCTTCGATTTCGTCCTGCAGTTTGGCGCGCGTCAGCGCGTCTAGCGCCGACAGCGGTTCATCGAGCAGCAGGAACTCCGGGTTGATGGCGAGCGCACGCGCCACCGCGACCCGCTGGCGCATGCCGCCCGAGAGCTCCGCGGGACGCCGGTCGGTGGCATGTCCCAGCCCCACCATGCGCACGTACTTCTCCGTGCGCGCGTACCGTTTTTCCCTGCTTTCTTTTGCGAACACCGCGTCGACCGCCAGCGCCACGTTCTCGAAAACCGTGAGCCATGGCATCAGCGAATAACTCTGAAATACCAGGCCACGATCCGGCCCTGCTTCACCGGCCGCGACACCGCGCAGAAGCACCTCGCCGGCATCGGGCCTGACCAGCCCCGCGAGTATCGACATGAGGGTGGTCTTGCCCGAGCCCGAGAAGCCGATCAGCGCAACGAACTCGCCTTCTTCGATCGAGAGGTTGATGTTCGACAGCACCTCCGTGCCGCCGTAACTCTTCGACACGCCGCGCAGCTCGAGATGACTCATCTCGTCGGCCCGTAAGTGAACGCGCTCTGCAGCGCGAGCATCACGCGATCGAGCAGGAAGCCGATGATGCCGATGGTGAACACCGCCACCATGATCCGGCTCAGCGATTCGGAGCTGCCGTTCTGGAATTCATCCCAGACGAACTTTCCGAGACCGGGGTTCTGCGCCAGCATCTCGGCGGCGATCAGCACCATCCAGCCCACCCCGAGCGACAGGCGCATGCCGGTAAATATGTAGGGCAGCGCCGAAGGCAGCACCAGCTTGGTCAGCTGCGTGCTTCGCTTGAGGCGCAATACGCGCGCCACGTTCAGCAGGTCCCGATCGATCGAGGCAACGCCCACGGCCGTGTTGATGACCGTAGGCCAGAGCGAACACAGTGTGACGGTGACCGCGGAGTTGATGAATGACTTGTCGAAAAGCGGGTCGGCCGATACGTAGACCGCGCTCACGATCATCGTGACGATGGGCAGCCAGGCGAGCGGCGACACCGGCTTGAAGAGCTGGATCAATGGATTGAACATCGCGTTGAACGTCTTGCTCGCGCCGCACAGGATGCCGACAGGAACCGCGAGCAACGTTGCCAGCAGGAATCCGGCAAACACCGTCTTGAGGCTCGTGAAGATCTGGTCGATGTAGGTAGGCTTGCCGGTGTACCTGCGCACTGTCATGTCCGTGGAGGGGTCGTCCGCCAGTTTTTCGGCGTTGCGCTTTTCCTGCCGTTCGTAGAACGCCGCGGCCTTTTCACGCTGCACCAGGTGGTCGGCCCACAGAGCCTTGGTCTGTTCCCACACCGCGGTGGGACCCGGAATGGTTCCGAGACTGGTTTGAATTCCCTGCGACACCTGGCTCCACACCAGCAGGAACGCGGCGATGGCCACGACAGGTGCGCCGAGATCCAGCCAGAGCTGGCGCATGTGAGCGCGCGGATCTTCGCCGCGCGTGATGGCGACGATGGGCTTGAGAAATCCCAGGCCCACCAGCGAGAGCGCGCGAATCACCGCATCGATTGCCGCGTTTACGCGCGGGAAGCGCGGCTTGGACGCGACAGGCGGTGCGGCGAGTTTTGCTGGTGGTGGTGTCGGCGCAGTGGCGGCTGCCGGTGACTCCAGCACCTTCACGTTACTTGCCGACGACATTGCCGCTCTCGACCTTTTGCTGACCCTTGAGCCCGAGCACCAGCTTCTCGATGTAGGCATTCGGCTTGCGGCCGTCATATTCGACGCCGTCGATGAAGTCCTTGGTGGGCGCGCGGAACCCATCGCTTGCGAAGTCGAAATCGGCCGCACTGGCTTTCTTTTCGGCCACGAGCTCCTTGGCCGCCTCGACGAACACCTCAGGTCGATAAACCTTCTTCGCGGTGTCGATGTACCACGCATCCGGTTTGCCGTCGGGAATCTGGCCCCAGCGGCGCATCTGCGTCAGGTACCAGATGGCGTCCGAGTAGAACGGAAAGTTGGCGTGGTATCTGAAGAACACGTTGAAATCCGGCAGCGCGCGCTTGTCGCCGCGGCCGTACTCGAACGTGCCGGTCATGCTGTTGGCGATGACGCGGTAGTCGGCGCCGACGTATTCGGGACGCGAGAGGATCTGCGCCGCTTCCTTGCGATTCGCGCCATTCTTTTCGTCCAGCCAGATCGCGGCGCGTGTCAGCGCCTTGACCAACGCGATGTGCGTGCGCGGGTTCTTGTCGGCGAACGCCCTGGTGACACCGAACACTTTTTCCGGATTGTTTTTCCAGATCTCGTAGTCGGTGATAACCGGCACGCCAACGCCCTTGAAGATGGCCTGCTGGTTCCACGGCTCTCCGACCGAATATCCATTGATGGTGCCGGCCTCGAGTGTCGCCGGCATCTGCGGCGGCGGCGTGACTGAAATCAGGATGTCGGCTCGCGTCTGCCCGGTCACGTCAGAAGGCGCATAAAACCCGGGATTGATGCCGCCGGCGGCGAGCCAGTAACGCAGCTCGTAGTTGTGCGTGGACACGGGGAAAACCATGGCCATCTTGAACGACTTGCCCGACGCCTTGAATTTTTCGAGGGCCGGTTTGAGCGCCGTCGCGGAGATCGGGTGCTTGGGCAGCCCCTTTTCATCGGTAGCGAGGCCCGCTTTCATGAGCGCCCAGACTTCGTTGGAAACCGTGATGGCGTTGCCGTTGAGGTCCATGCTGAAGCCGGTGACCACATCGGCCTTCGTGCCGATGCCAACAGACGCACCGAGGGGTTGTCCCGCCAGCATGTGGGCGCCATCGAGTTCGCCGGTAATGACGCGATCGAGAATGACTTTCCAGTTGGCTTGTGGCTCGAGCGTGACGTACAGGCCTTCGTCTTCGAAGAACCCTTTTTCGTACGCGATGGCGAGCGGTGCCATGTCTGTGAGCTTGATGAACCCCAGCTTGAGCTGTTCCTTTTCCGGACTTTTGCCCGCAGCCGAGGCGTTCATGACGAATCCCAGGCTGGCGATCACGGTTGCGAATACGGCTCGAACGACGAACGGACGGTTCTGGCTCACTACTAACTTCCTCTCCCATGCGCGGAAGACTCGCGCGGTTGAGGTAAAGCAATCGGCATGCCAGCGTTTTTTTGGGGTCATTTTTTGCAGCCGTGGCCCTGTTTGCGGCCTCCTGCACCGAAACGCGGCGGAGGGGTGCACTGCCTTGCGCAAACCGGTGCAGAAAGACCCGGGGTGTCGAGGCGCTCACAGCCTCCGGACGAGGTGATATTGTCCAACCCCGATGATCGACTGGAATCTGCGAGACAAGACAATTGCGGTCCCCGAGATGCGCGAGCTGGAAGTCTTCAGCGCATTGCTCGAACGGAGAGGCGCGAAAGTCCTGCGCTGTCCGCTGGTCACCATCTACGACACGCCGCACAGTGCACAGGTGCTCGCGTTTGCCGTGAAGCTGGCCGACGGCGGGTTCGACGACTTCGTGCTGATCACCGGCGAAGGCCTCACGCGCATCCTGAGCTGCATCGACAAGTACGAGCCGGCGTTGCGGCCGCGTTTCATCGAGGGCCTGGGCAAACTTCGGACGATCACCCGCGGCCCCAAGCCGGCACGTGCGCTGCGCGTGCTGGGACTGAAGCCCGGCATCGAAGCCACCGAGCCCACGACGAATGGCGTCATTCGTTCGCTTTCAGCGCTCCCGCTCGAAGGCCGGCGCGTCGCAGTGCAGCTCTACGGCAACGATCCCAACCTCACGCTCATGGGTTTCCTGCGCGAGCGGCTGGCGATCACCTCCACCGTCGCGCCGTACGTCTATGGAAATGCCGCCGATGACGCCACGGTGCACGCGCTGCTCGAACGCATGGCGGCCGGCGAAGTCGATGCCATCGCGTTCACCAGCAAGCTGCAGATCGAGCGGCTCGTGACGCAGCACCCCGCCCCGCTCGTGCGGCGCGCGCTGACTCGCACGAAAATCGCGGCCGTCGGCCCCATCGTCGCCGAGGCCATTCGCGCCGCCGGCTTCGAAGTGGCCTCGAGTCCCGAGCACTCCTGGTTCATGAAGCCGCTGGTGGTCGCGCTGAGCGAGCAACTGGGCGCCAAGAAAGACAAGGACCTCTCCGGTCTGGCCTGAATGGGGCGTGTGAGCCTCCCGAGAGCCTAAGGGCTCATTCCCGCGGCTTTCCGTTATCCTCCACGCCAAGCAGGTTGGAGGTGTGTCGCATGAACCGACGCGAACTCGAGATGAGTGCCGCATGTGCGGCAACCCTTTTCGCCCTGCTGGCGCTTCCGCAGTCCGCAGATGGCGCGATCAAACCCGATGAAGCCCGCGAGATCTCCAAGGAAGCCTACATCTACGGCTATCCACTCGTGGAGAGCTACCGCATCCTCTACTCGTACTTCGTCAACCGCAGCAGTCCCGAATACAAGGCGGCCTGGAACGAGAAGGTAGCCAACAACGCGCGCGTATTCACCCCGGCCGACGTCGCGAAGGGCACTCCCAACGCCGACACGCCCTACTCGCATCTCGGGCTCGATCTGCGCGCCGAGCCCATGGTGCTCAGCGTGCCGGCGGTGCAGAGAGACCGCTACTACTCGGTGGAGGTAAACGACCTGTACACGTTCATCGCCGGTTACCTCGGCACCCGCGCCATGGGCAACGAGGCGGGAAACTTTCTGATCGCGGGTCCGAACTGGAAGGGAGAACGGCCTCCGGGGATCAAGTCGATCATCAACTCCGAAACGCAGCTCGCGTTCGTTTTCTACCGCACCCAACTCTTCCGGCCGGATGACATCGAAAACGTGATGGCGATCCAGGCGGGTTACAAAGTGCAGCCGTTGTCGAAATTCCTCGGCAAGACCGCGCCGCCCCCGGCGCCCAGGATCGATTTCTTCAAACCGTTGAGCTTCGCAGAGCAACGCACATCGCTCGAGTTCTTCAACGAGCTGAACTTCGTGCTGCAGTTCTGCCCGACGCATCCCACGGAAAAGGCGCTGATGTCGCGCTTCGGCAAGCTCAACATCGGCGCCGGCAAGGACTTCGATGCCAACGCGCTCTCACCGGAGATTCGCCAGGCCATCGAGGATGGACGCGCGGATGCCTGGCTCGCGCACGACGAAATTCTCAAGCGGGTCACCATGGGCGAAATCGGCAGCGCAGATGTGCTCGGCAGCCGGCAGGCGCTCAAGAACAATTACCTCTATCGCATGCACGGCACGGTGGCGGGCATCTGGGGAAATTCCAAAGAGGAAGCGATCTATCCCGGCTGGTACACCGACTCCAGCGGCAAAGCGCTCGACGGATCGAAGGGCCGCTACCAGGTCAGCTTCGACGCCGGCCAGTTGCCACCGGTGAACGCGTTCTGGTCGGTCACGATGTACGGCATGCCGTCGCATCTGCTCGTGGCCAATCCACTCAATCGCTACCTCGTCAACTCGCCGATGCTCCCCGACTTGAAAGGCGATGCCGATGGCGGCCTGACAATCCACATCCAGAGCACCTCACCCGGCAAGGACAAGGAATCGAACTGGCTGCCCGCGCCGAACGGCCCTTTCGTGCTCGTGCTGCGCATGTACTGGCCGAAACAGGAGGCGCTGAACGGCGCCTGGAAACAGCCGCCACTCGTGCGCGTCAATTAGATCGGAAATGGTGCCAGGCACCGTTTTCTAGAAATTGGTGCCTGACCCCAGCCTTACGGCAGCGCCGCCCGACGGCGCGAGCTTGAGCTCGAGCACGTCCGATGAAGTGACGTCACGCGTACTTTCGTTCAGCGTCGTCGGCGTCGCCCCGTCTTCCCAAAGCTTCGCTTTGAACTTCCCCTCACCCAGGAACTGGAGCGGCACGCTGATCGCATGTGGCTTTTCGTTTCCCATGGCGCCGACGTACCAGTCCTTGCCCTTGCGGC
>DASQJS010000348.1:0-9942 GCA_035630995.1 Steroidobacteraceae bacterium
AGCCAAAACCTTACGGATTGCCACGGCTGCGGACTCGCGCTGGGCGTCCTGCTCCTGCCCCTGGGCATGGTCGGCGACCGCTTCGATGGCTTCGCTGTCGACGTCGGTCTTGCGGCGGCGGTCCTTGCGCCGCTCGGCAATCACCAGGTTCCGGGCAATCTGCGCGACGAATGCCGGTAGTTTGTCGGGATCGTCCAGCGGCTGCGAGCGCAAGCGCGCCAGGATGATGATGAGCGTCTCCTGGCACAGCTCCTGTGCGAGCGCAAAGTTGCCAGTCATGCCGACGATGATCTGGGTGATGCCCGGCGCGATGCGCCGCGACAATTGATCCTCGGCTGGTTTGTCGCCCGCACGTATCCGGTGCGATAGTTCGGCATACGAGAGAGCGTTTTGCACTGCGTGATCGTGGCCGAACGCTCCGATGTCGTAAAGGTTTACGTTGACGCTGGTTTGAGGGCTCGGGCAGCCTAACGCCGCTCATCCCGCATTTGAACGACAAGAACGGGTATGTATTCCAGGTTTCATTTCCCGCTTTGTGTCGCGGCACTTTGGGGCGTCGCGGTCGCGGTGGCATGGGCCGGAGAGACGCCAGTTCCCTTCAACGCCGAGTGCGAGCCGACGAGCGGCGAGCTCACGCGCTTCGACATGAACGTCAATGGCCAGACGCGCGTGACGCGTACCGTCACCGTGGGAGCCGGAGCGCGCGTCCTCGTGCTGGCGCGGGAAAGCCGCATCGATGTGAGGATGGAAGCGCGTAGCGCGGGCACCAGGACAATTTCGTACGCCGACAATCCGCTGCGCCGGTGGGCGATCCAGCGAATCACGATTGATACGGCGGCATCACGCAGCTTCGAGCTGGCCGCCGTTGGCAAGGAACGCGCACAAGGGCAGGTGTCAGTTCGTGTGTACTCGCTCGACGGGTTCAGCCCGGCCGACGATTGCCTGCGTGCGCTGCGCGCTTCGTCGGATGCGGATGCCAGTTATGCGCGCGGACAGCTTATCAATCTCGCCACCATTGCCGCGGCTCCGGGTGATGCCCAGCGTGCGTATGAGAGCGCGGTTGACGGGTATGTCAGGGCACTGGCGTTGTTCAAACACCGCGGTGCAACGGCGGCGCAAGCGCGGGCCGAGACGGAACACGCCGCTACCCTATATGGCCTGCGACGTTATGCCGAGGCGCGCGTCGTCGCGAAACGCGCCTCGGCGGCATTCGCCGTCGCCGGCGGGGACTATGGCGCTGATCGCGCGAAAGCGATCGAGGCGGCTTCCGAGATGGAAGTCGCACGCTTTGAGCCTGGGCGTGGCGTTGCCCAATCTGCGGCACAAGCGCGCGCGACGGAGATGCTCGTTCACGCCCGTGCGCTCTTCAGCGAAGTCGCGAAGAGGCACCAGGCGCGAGGTGAGCTTTTTGAACAGGCGCTCGCACTCAACTACATCGGTCTCACGTTCTTCTACCAGGACGCCTATGACGAAGCCATCGCCGGCTACCAGCGCGCGCTCGAGGTTTACGAAAAGATGGGCGAGCGAATGCGCCAGGCGCAGACGCTGCAGAACATCGGGCTCGTTCACAACGAGATGGCGCAGTTTCCGCAGGCCTTTGAGACCTACGCCCGCGTGCTCAAACTTCTCGACGAAGCCGAGAATCCAAAGCTGTACGCCGACGTTCTCAACAACCTGGCGCTCAGCGAGTTCGAGACGGGTCGGCCGGACTCGGCGCTGCGTCACTACTCCGAAGCGCTGGCGATACTCGTGCGAATTCAGTCGAAGTCCGAACAGGCGCGCAGTCTCAACGGAATCGGCGCCACCTATTACCGGATAGGCAATCGCGGCGAAGCGCTGAAATACTTCGAGCGCGCATTGGCGCTGCGTCCTGCCAGTGACGACCCCGTAGGCCGGATTGCTTCCTTGCGCTCGGCGGCGGATATCCTGCGCGACTCGGGACGCTGGGCGGAAGCATTCGAGCGCCGCGACGAGGCGCTGCGTCTCGCGCGTATGCCCGCACAACGCGCGCGAATCCTCGTGGAACTGGCGCGCGACGCCGTGGACAGCGGCGCCAACGAACGCGCGAACGCCTACTTCGCTGAACTGTTCCGTGACGATGCCGCCGGGGATGTCGGACTGTACGCGCGCGCATTGCTGGAGAGGGCAAAGGCCGGTCTCGCCCGCGGGACGCTCGATCTCGCACAGCGTGATGTCAACGAAGCATTGTCATTGTTTCGGGCACAGCAGCTTCTTTCGTCCGTGTTCGCCGGGCTGGTGCTCCAGGCGCGCATCGGGTGCGCGCGTGGCGATGCGCCTGCGGCCCGAACGTCCATTGACGGCGCCCTGGATGTGGCCGAGCAACTGCGACGGTCCAGCAACAACCCGTCGCTGCGCGCATCGCTCTGGCAGCCGCTGCGCCCGGCTTTCGATTTCAAGATAGAGATGATCAGCAATCCCCGGATGTGTGGCGGCGGGCGCCAGGGCGACGTTGCGCTGGCCGCCCTCGAGGTCTCCGAGCGATCGCGCGGTCGTGCGCTGGAGGATTTTCGCCTCCTCGGCTCATTGCGGGGCGCCTCATCCGAACTGTCGGCCCCGGAACGCAAGCGCGCCGCGCTTTACGAGCAACTGGCCGCGCGCCGGTTGCAGATCGAATCGATCTCGGAATCCGCCGCGGACGACGACCCGCGCCTCAAGGCCCTGCGCGCCGAGGTGTCCAGCCTGATTCGCGAGCTGGACATCCTCGGAGGCGACATTGGCTCGCCCCTGCGCGGCCGCGGAGGGATGCGAGCCGCGGTTCGCAACGCAATTGAAATGATTTCGCCCGATGCGACAGTTGTCGAGTACTGGCTCGGGGAAAAAAACAGCTACGCCTGGCTCGCAACCAAAGGCCGCACGAAGATGATCAACCTGGGAAGCACCGCACGCATCGACGCGTCCGCGAGGGCGTTGCACCATGCCCTGCGCAATTTCACCTCGGTGAGGCCCGAGGAACGGTTGCGGCTGTCACGTGAATTGCACGCGCTCATCATCGATCCCCTTCCCGCAGAAGCGCTGAGCGCCGGCACCCTCTACTTCGTTCCGGACGGCACCCTGCACACGGTGCCGTTCGCCGCCCTGGTGCAGGGCAGCGGAACGCCGCTGCGCTTCCTCGTCGATTCGAGGGACATTGCGGTGCTTCCTTCGATTGCCGATGCGGCCGTACGACGCGACAAGATTCCCACTGGCGCTGGCGCTGGCGCGGTGCTCGTGGTGGCTGATCCGGTGTACTCGCGCGATGACGAGCGCTTTCCGCGCACCGCGGCGGCGGCGCCCACACGTCGCGCGCCGGCCCTGACCCTGCGCGGGGGTGCCGCAGACGATACGACGAACGGCCCGCAGCGTTGGGAGCGCCTGCCGGCGGCTGGCCGCGAAGCTGCGGCGATTGTGCGTCTGCTCGAGGGTGCGGATGTCGAGGTACTCGAAGGGTTCGCAGCCAATCGCGAGAACCTGCTCAAGCGCAACCTCCAGCACTATCAAGTCCTGCACTTCGCCACGCATTCGGTGGCCGACACCGAAGAGCCGCAACTGTCGGCGCTGATGCTGAGCACGCTCGATGCCGCTGGGACCGCGATCTCCGGCGAAGTCTTTGCCGGCGACCTGATGCTGCAGAAACTCCGCGCGGACCTGCTGGTTCTCAGCGCCTGTGATACGGCATTGGGCCAGGCGAATACCGGCGAAGGCCTGCTCGGCCTTCGATACGCCGCGCACGCGGCCGGCGCGCGCTTCGTCGTGGCCTCTCTCTGGCCGGTGGCCGATACGGTCGGCGAACAGCTCATGACCGGTCTGTATTCAGCCATGACGCGCCGTGGAAAGACGCCCGTGCAGGCGTTGTCCGAGGCCATGCGCACCACGCGGGCCCGGTGGTCCGATCCGGCGCTGTGGGCGGTTTTCGAGGTTTCGCAGGCGGGAAGCGGCGAAACGATCCACTGACTAACTACAAATCTGATACGGGGAGTCTTCAATGAACTTGTGGGAACGTGAATGGACCATCAACACAGGTCCCGACGATGTATTCCTGGAATCCGGCAAGACGTCGTTCGTGCTCAAGAAAAATGGTGGCAACTCTTTCGACGTCCTGTTCAAACGCGATGAGATGCCCGCGGAATGGAATGACTGCAGCCTGGTCGCGCGCGGCACGGAACCCTTCAAGCTCGAAGGCGATCCGCTGCCGAAGTTCGACGAATCGGTCAAGGACAAGTACAGCCTGGCGATCAAGAAAGCGCTGGCCAAGACGACCACGAGCACCCGGCGTCTGGAAGGAGAGCTCGACGACGGCCTCGAGCGGAAGACGGTTTACCTGTTCCTGGCGCGCGACGCGGTGGGCAAGGTAGACGAGTCTGGCGACGTCACCTTGCACGATCTTCTCGTCCTGAAGCGTGCGACGCTTTTCCCATGGTCGAGCGCGACCGCGGGCGCCGCTCCAATCGACGACGGCACGGCGCATGGAGATCCAAAATGAACACTGCACTCAAAACCAGTGAAGTTGACGCCAACTTCGACGCCGATACAGGCGAACACGTGGTGGTCGGCAAGTTGCTCGACACCTGCCCGAAGGCCACGCTCTCGAATTGCCGCCGCGAACTTGCCCTCGACTACGAAAGCTTTGCGACGACTTGCGCCGATCGCGACTTTCGAGCAATTACGCCTGGCAGCGCGATGCATTTCGAGAAGCTCGGTCTCATGCTGTGCGCAACCTCGAAGGAACAGGCGCGCAAGGGCAATTTGTTCTCCCGCGTCGAGCAGATTCATGCGGGCGCCAGGCTGCGACGCCTTCCGCAGCCGCCATTCAAAGAGGCAGACGCTGACAATGACAATGACGATGCCGTGGGCACCGCCCGGTCGCCGGCGGATCCGCAGTGGGGACTCAGGGAAATCGGTGCACTCGACAGCGAGTTCACCGGAAAGGGCGTTCGCGTCTGTGTGATCGATACGGGGTTCAACATCTTTCACGATGACCTGAAGAAAGTGGACGCGGCGCACCGGCGATCGTTCGTCGGCGATTCGACCGTCATGAGCGCCCATGCAGGACACGGAACCCGGTCCGCGGGCATCGTGGGCGGCCCACTGCGGCCAGCGCACGGTCTGCGTTATGGCGTCGCGCCAGATGCCGAGTTGTTCGTCGCAAAGGTGCTGGGAAAAAATGGAATCACGATCGAAGCGCTCATCACCGCGCTCGGATGGGCGGTGGAAAACCAGTGCGCGGTCGTGTCGATGTCCATTGGCGACGAGCTTCCGATGACGGTGTTTTCGTCCGGCGCGATGGAGCTTGCGGCCTCGTCCGCATTGGCGGCGGGCACGCTGGTCGTGGCGGGCGCTGGCAATGACAGCATGCGCGACAAAGTCATCCAGCCCATCGACCACCCCGCCAATTGCAAGTCGATCATGGCGGTCGCGGCGATCGAACAGACCATGAAGATTGCGCACTACTCCAACGCCGGGCCGCCGGGAGGCGGGGAACCGAAGGTCGATATCACCGGGCCCGGAAGTTCGCGTTCGGCTTCGTTTCCGACCCGGTACAAGGTTGAGTCGGGCACGAGCATCGCAACACCATTCGTTGCTGGCGTGGCCGCGCTCTTTGCGGAGGCCTTTCCCGATGTTCGAGGCCAGGAGCTATGGGATCTGCTGTGCTCGAAGGCCAGGGAACTTCCGGGTCACAACGCGCGGGATTTCGGCGCGGGTCTCGTTCGCGCGCCACGCAAGAGCGACACCAGCCTGTTGAGGGCCGTTTAAGGTGGTTAGGCGGTAACTTCGCGATTCAAACTACCCTGCCGCGCCTTCCGCCGCGCAGGAAGTCTTCGACGTTCAACGCCAGCTCGTCCACCGCGCGCTGGCGCGCTTCGAACGCCGCCCAGGCAATGTGCGGGGTGACGAGCAGATTCGGAATGCCGGGTTCGAACAGCACGCTGCCTTCGGCCGGCGGCTCGTTCGGCAACACGTCGATGGCCGCGCCGCCGAGGTCTCCGCCCTTGAGCGCGGCCACCAGCGCATCGAGATCGACGAGGGCGCCGCGCGCGGTGTTGATGAGCAGGGCGTCGGGCTTCATGAGCGCGAGTTCCCGTGTGCCGATCATTCCCGTGGTCGCGGGGGTGAGCGGGCAATGCAACGACAAGACGTCGGCCACGCGCAGCAGCTCATCGAGCGTGACGCGCACCGGGAAGTTAAACGCGTTTTCGGCCTCGGCGGCAGTGGCCGGCGTACGGCGGGTGCCTCGTCGCTCCGCCACGAGCACGCGCATACCGAGAGCGTCGCGTGCGGCGTTGGCGACGGCCTTTCCCAGCGTGCCGTAACCGACGATGCCAAGAACCTTGCCCGAGAGCTCGCGGATGGGTGCGCCGGGTACCGTGAACTGTTCGGAGCGCGACCAGGTGCCGTCGATGGCGGCCTGGCCGTATTCGCGAAAGCGATGCGTAAGAAGAAGTATCGAGCCGAGCACGTGCTGAACCACGGATACGGTGCAGTACTCGCGAATGTTGCAGACGGCGATGCCCAGCTCGCGTGCCGCTTCGAGATCGACGTTGTTGGTGCCGGTCGCGGTCAGGCCGATGAAGCGCAGGCCCGGCACCGCGCGCATGCGCGCGCGCGAGATGTTCAGCTTGTTGGTGAGGATGAATTCCACGCCGGCGATGCGTTCATCGACCTCCGCGTCGGTGGAGGTGGCGTGCAGCGTGATGCCCGGCAGCACCCTTTCCAGCTGCGCGGTGTCGAGGTCGTCGTGGCTTACGGTTCCGAAATCCAGAAATACCGCTCTCATCCAGTCCCCTAGCTAGTCCTCCAGGCGGGTGAGGCTTCGTCGCCAGCAGAGCCCGCGGGGGCTGCGAGAGTACCACCGCTGCGGGAGGGAACGGCAATGGACGGCGGAATCAGCTTGTACATCACCGGGGTGACGAGGCGTGCCAGCAGGGTCGACGTGATGAGACCGCCGATGATCACCCAGGACATCGGCGAATACAGCCCGATGTTCTGCAGGGCCAGCGGCAGGAGGCCGCCGATGGCGGTCGCCGAGGTGAGCAGGATAGGCAGGAAACGGATTTCGCCCGCCTGTTCTATGGCCTCATCGAGCGGCATACCCTGTTCGCGCAACTGGTTGGTGAAATCCACGAGCAGGATCGAGTTCTTGATCTCGATGCCCACCAGCGCCACGAAGCCGATCGAGGCGACGAACGAGATGTCATTGCCCGACACCAGCAGCATCAGCAGGCCACCGAACACGCCGAGTGGCACCACGGTGAGCACGATGAGCGTGGATTTGAAATTGCCGAACTCGAGCACGAGGATGGCGAAGATGCCGAAGATCGCAACAATGATGGCGATTCCGATGCCGCCGAAAGCTTCCTGGCTGGCTTCGTCTTCGCCACCCAGGTCGTAGGTGTAGCCGCGCGGCCAGTCCATCTGGTCGAGCTTCTTCGTGATCTGGCCGGTGAGTTCTCCGATGTTATAGCCGGGCTTGGCGTCCGCATCGATGGTCATGGCGCGTTCGCGATTGAACCGCTGGATGAGCGTGGGCGCCTTCTCGAACTCGAGCGAAGCGAGCTGCGAGAGCGGCAGCGTCGTACCGCCGAGGGAGGGCACGCGCACCTGTTCGAGCGCGGCGAACTCCGCCTGCCGGGTGATCGGCGTGCGCACCACGATCGGGTATTGCTCGCCGGTCGTATCCTTGAACGTGCCGACGGTCACGCCCGCAACGGCGAGGCGCACCGCGCGATCGAGCTCGGCGGTCTGCACGCCTAACTGCTGCGCCTTGCGCGAGTCGATGCGCAGCTTGAGGTTGGTGCGCGAGACGTTCAACGGATTCTTGACGTCGCGCGTTCCGGCCGTGCCCTTGACCAGGTCTTCCACCCGGTGGGAGAGTTTTTCAATGGTGTCGAGATCCTGGCCGATGACGCGCACGGAAATGGGCGCCGAGATCGGCGGCCCGTTCTGGAATTCCTTCACATAGATATGCGCGCCGGGATATCGCTCGAGCCGTTCTCGCAATAGCTGCAGGCGCTGCGGAGTTTCATCGGTGTCGTATTCGTGCAGCTGCACGAAGACTTCCGCGTAGTTGGACGCGTCGTTGCGCTGGATGTGGTTGTAGTAGATCTGCGGATTGCCGTGCCCCAGGTTCGCGAACCAGCCTTTGACCTCCGGCATCTTCGCCAGCTCGTCTTCGACCGCGCGCAGTGCGCGATCGGTCTCGGACAACGACGTGCCGTTGGGCGAGTCGACCTGGATCAGGAACTGCGGCGTGTCCGCCTTCGGAAACAGGCTGGATCCGATCACTGGCACGAGAGCTGCCGACAACAACAACGAACCACCGATCGCGGCCGCCACCGTCAACTTCGGCCGCGCGAGGCACCAGTGCAAGGCCGGGCGGTAGTAGTGGTGGATGACACCCATGACGCGCTTGAGGAAGCGATTCTCCTGGCCTTCCTTTTCCTCGCTGAGCACCCGGCTCGCGACGAATGGAATGATGAACAACGCCAGCAGCAGCGAACCCATGATGGTGGCCACCACGGCCATCGGCAGGACGCGGATGAACTTGCCGGCTGTGCCCGGCAGCGCGAGCAGTGGCAGGAACGCGAAGATCAGAGTCGCAGTGCAGCCGAGAATCGCCACGAATATCTGGCGCGTGCCATCGAGCGCGGCCTGTATGCGCGATTTTCCCATGCGCATGTGTCGGGAGATGTTTTCGACCACGACGATGGAGTCGTCGACCAGCAGCCCCAGCGCGACCACGAAGCCGGCAATGGACAGCTGGTTCAGCGAGTAGTCGAGGAAGTAGAGGCAGGCGAGGCCGAACGACAACGACAGCGGGATGGACACCATGACTATGCCGGCCGCGCGCAGTCCGAGCGGCAGCAACGTCAGCAGCACCAGTGAGATCGCAATGCCGAAGTCGAAGTACAACCGGTTGAGCCGCGAGCGCACGTTCTCGGACTGGTCGAAGCCGACCTCGAGCTTGATGCGCTTCGGCAGCTCGGCCGAGAACTGGTTAGCTGCTGCCATGACGCGTTCGCGCACGTCGAGGATGTTGTAGCCGTCTTTCTGATTGGCAGTGACGAACACCGCGCGCTTACCCTTGTAGCGGCCGGTGTAACTGTACGCGGCCGTGCTCCAGGTCACGTCAGCCACGTCACGCACGCGCACGATGCGCCCGTCGATGGAGGCGATGACCGTGTCGCGCACCTGGTCGAGCGAGTCGTAACTTCCGGAGGTCTTCAGCGAGAAGCTGCGCGATCCCAGGTCGACGAAGCCGGCGGGAATATTCGCATTCTCGCTCTGCACCGCGCCGATGAGCTGCGCGGGCGAGAGATTGAGCTCGGACATGCGGCGCAGGTCCACGGCGACGCGCAGCTCGCGCTCGGGATATGCCCAGCTTTCCGACGTGCGCACGCCGTCGATGGTCTTGAGCTTGTCCTTGAGCTCGCGCGCATGGTCCTCGAGTTCCCGGTAGGGAGCCTCGTCGGACAGCAGCGCAATCTGCACCGTGTTCACGAGTCCCGGTGAAAACCTGCGCACGATGATCTGAACTTCCGGCGGGAACTCCGGACGCAACGCGTTCAATTCACGTGTCACCTCGTCGTATTTCTTGTCCGCATCCGTGGACGCAAGAAATTCGATCGCCGTGAACGACACGCCGTCACGGATGGAGGTTTCCATCTTGAGCACGTCGTCGAGCGTGGCGAAGCGGTCTTCCAGCGGCTTGGCGATGAGGCGCTCGAGATCTTTCGGATCCGCGCCCGGGTAGATGGCCGCCACCGTGAAGCCGGGAATCTTGAAGTACGGATCTTCCTCGCGCGGAACGCTCATGAAGGCATACCAGCCGAGCGCGACCAGGCACAGGAACGCCACCAGCGTGAACTGGTAACGGCGAATCGGAAACTCGAGGAACGACATGCTGGCTCCCTGGCGCCGATCGAGGCGCTCAGCCTTCCGTCGCCG
>DASQJS010000349.1:0-4406 GCA_035630995.1 Steroidobacteraceae bacterium
CGCGCCTGCGCATGCAGCGAAGGCAGGCTCATCAACTTCCGCTCGATCTGTTCCCAGTCGGGCAAGGGGTAAAGGAGGAGGCATTGATCCCGGTCCACGGTGACGACCAGTTTTCCCTGGCTTCTTTCGAGCGCGTGCTCGCGGTACCGGGTGGGTAAAACCATCCGGCCCTTGTCGTCCAGGGTCACTTTTGCTGCACCGCGAAACATGGATGGATAGGCTCATTGAGCCCATTTCTCCCCACTTTTTCCCACTTGCCGCCACTATAGGAATGGCCGTGGGCGCGGTCAAGCAATAAGTCACGAGATTTTCCCGTAGCGACAGCGACTTACGCCCGATTTGGGTAGTGGAAGCGTGTGATTGTCGCGACGAGCCTCTTATCGATCAGTGGCTTGTCATCGCTTGTTCATACAGTGGGTAAGAAGCAGGGACACTGTATGTCCCTCTTCGCGCGTCGAGCTCGAGCCTGGCCTCCCCATGCCATAGAGCGAAGGGATCAAAGCGGGAGCGAAGGAAGAACAAGATGGCTGGGTATCCGTGGCTATTGAACCATAAATGGTTCAATAGCCACGGATACCCGTTTATTAGTTAAAGAAAAAGAGTCGGCCTGTAAGCCGGGTTTTGTCGAGGACGATCATTCCTCTGGAATCGCCGTCACCGGCGACCTCAAGCGGCCTACCCGAAAGCACGGGGGGACACCCGCTGCCACTTGCGTGGCGACTTTCCTATTTGGCCTTGCTCCAGGTGGGGTTTGCCGTGCCGCCGAATGTTGCCACCGGCGCGGTGCGCTCTTACCGCACCGTTTCACCCTTACCGTCGTCATTGCTGACGCTTAGGCGGTTTATTTTCTGTTGCACTTTCCGTCGGCTCACGCCGCCCAGGCGTTACCTGGCACCTTGTCCACAGGAGCCCGGACTTTCCTCCCCATTTCGCGAGAAATGCAGTGACCGTCCGGCCGACTCCGGGCGCACCATAGCGGCATGTCGCCACCTTCACAAGCCGCAGGATTTCGCCTGCACGTTGCTGTCTCAAGTCTGTTTCGCAAGCTCGAGCGCGCGTGCATAGGCCTCGTTGCGTTTAGCGCCCGTAAGCCGTGCGGCGAGCGCGGCCGCCTTGCTCGGCGCGAGCTCGCTCAGCAAGACCGTCAGCGTCGCATCGAGCTGCGCGCGCGGCGCCGCGTCTTCGGCTGCCCGCGGCGCGCCCTCCACCACCACCGTAATCTCGCCGCGGGTGAAGTTCGCGTCGCTGCGCGCCTGCGTGGCCAGTTCGGACAGCGTGCCTCGATACACGGTTTCGAAAACTTTGGTGAGCTCGCGTGCCACCGCTGCCCGGCGGGCATTGCCGAACCCCGCAGCCATGTCTTCGAGTGATTCGGCGATGCGATGTGGCGCTTCGAAAAACACCAGTGTGCGCGGTTCCGCCGCAAGCTCCGCCACGCGTGCGCGGCGCTCGCCAAGCCGCGCCGGCAGAAAGCCTTCGAAGGTAAATCGTTCGGTCGGCAGGCCGGCGATGCTGAGCGCTGCGGTAATGGCCGAAGGTCCGGGCACCGCCACCACGCTCATGCCTTCCTGCGCGACACGACGTACCAGCTCGAATCCCGGGTCCGACAACAGTGGCGTCCCGGCGTCGCTCACCAGCGCAATGCGCGCCCCCGCGCGCAGCTTTTCCAGCAGCTCGTCGATGCGTTCGTGTTCGTTGTGTTCGTGCAGCGACACCAGCGGCCGCGACAACCCAAGCGTTGTCAGCAATTGCCCCGTCCGGCGCGTGTCCTCAGCCGCGACAAGCTCCGCGGCCGCAAGTTCATCGCGCGCGCGTGGCGAAAGATCGCCTAGATTGCCGATCGGCGTCGAGATCACCGCAAGACGCCCCAAGTTCGCTGCCACTATAATTCTCCACCGCGCCAGGATGCGCAGGCACTCGTGAAGGCTATTCGACGTATGACGCCTAAGAAAGCTCTGGTGAGACCATTTGCGTTTTTGGTCGTCGTGGCACTGGCCGTGGTGCTCACGGGTTGCCCGACCACGCCCCGCCGTGGCGGGCCACCGAACGTTGATCGCGCCGCAGAACTCGCCCGGACCGGAGACCATGCCGGCGCCGCGGCCCTTTACGAACGACTGGCAGACGAGACCACCGGCAGCGACAGCGCCGAATTCCGCCTGCGCGCCGCGCGGGCGTGGCTCGCCGCCGGGCGTGCCGCCGACGCAGATCGCGTACTCGCGCTTCTGCCGGGCGGGCTCACGCAGCAACAGGCTCTCGAACAAAGCCTGTTGCGTATCCAGTCCGCTCTGGTTTCCGGTCGCGGCGATGAAGCCTGGCGCCAGGTCAGCAGCATGCAGACTCCCACGGCGCAGCCCGCCGCCGCGCGTTACTACGAAACGCGCCAGCAAGTCGCCATCGCCACGGGCCACCTGCTCGATGGCATCCGCTCCGAGCTTGCGCGCGAACGTCTCATCGGTCCCGGGGATGCGCGCCTTGCGCGCTCGGAGTTGCTGGCGCAGCTGCGTGTTGCGGCGGAACGCGGTGTATCCCTGGCTCCGCCACCTGGCAGCGACGCTACGGTACGCGGCTGGCTCGAAGCCGCCTCGGTCGCGCTGGACAACAGTCGCAACCCAACGCTTGGTGCGACTCGCCTGGCTGCGTTCCGCGCGCGTTTCCCGTCACATCCGGCGCTGGCCGCGCTGTCGGGCGAACCCGGCGTCGGCATCGAAGAGCCGGTAGCCAGCCTCGAAGCAGCGCCGCACCTTGCACTCATGTTGCCGCTCACCGGACGCACTTCGGCACCCGCGGCGCAGATCCGCGACGGCTTCATGACCGCCTACTACCAGGTGCCGGCCGCCACGCGTCCGCGCCTGCGCGTTTACGACACCGCCATTACTTCGATCGCCGACACCGTGGCCCAGGCACATACCGCCGGCGCCACCTTTATCGTCGGTCCACTGACGCGCGAAGAAGTCGTGGCCGCCGGTGAATTGCTGACGACGCGTCCGCCGATACTCGCGCTCAATTTTCTTCCGGCCGACCGCCCTACTCCCGAGCGGTATTACCAATTCGCGCTTTCACCGGAAGATGACGCACGCGCCGTGGCGCGTTACATCGGCGTCACCGGCAAACGCCGCGGCGTCGTGCTCACACCCGAAGGAGATTGGGGCACGCGTGTAGCCGCGGCGTTCGATGAAGAATTGCGCACGGCGGGTGGCTTTCTGCTCGGCCAGGCGAGCTTCGGCGGGACGACGCGCAACGATTTCACCGCGAGCATCACGCAGGTGCTGCGCACGGATGACAGCAATCTGCGCCATCAGCGCATCCAGTCCGCCCTCGGCCAGAAACTCGATTTCGAGCCGCGACGCCGTCCCGACATCCAGTTCATCTTCGCGCCCAGCCAGCCTGGTGCGGCTCGGCAACTCCGCCCGCAGCTGCGTTTTCATCTCGCCGGCGACATTCCCACGTTTACCCTGGGTGATGCCTACGAGCCACATCCCACCGCCAACCAGGAAATCGACGGCGTGATGTTTCCGGACATGCCGTGGATGCTCGGCGATGAAGATTTGTCGGGCGACGTTCGTGAAGCGGCACGTGAAGCCTTCGGCGACTCCGAGAGAAACCGGGGCCGCCTGTTCGCCTTTGGTTACGATGCATTCCGCATTGCTACATCGCTGCAGCGCGGCGCCCCCATCAATCCGAATGGGCTCACGGGGACGCTCTCCATCGACGCGCAGGGTCGTGTCCGGCGCGAACTCGAGTGGGTCCGCATCAAGAACGGCGCGCCGACGCCGCTCGAACGCACGGACATCTCCGCAACAACGCCTCCCTGAAAATCCCGCCGGCATGGATCGCCGTCAGACCGGGACACTGGCCGAGAACAGCGCGGCTGCTTTCCTCGAATCGCAGGGTTTCACCATCGTCGCGCGCAACTTTCAGCGGCGAATCGGTGAAATCGACGTGGTTGCGCGCGCCGGTGAACTCCTGGTGGTGGCCGAAGTGCGCACGCGTGCCAGCGACCGGTTCGGTGGGGCCGCCGCCAGCATCAGCCGCGGCAAGCAACGGCGAGTCGCCGCCACCACCGCGCTGTTCCTGCAGCGACGCCCCGAATTGCGTCGCTGCCGCGTGCGCTTTGACGTGATCATCGTGCGCGACGGAAACGTGGAATGGCTTCGGCACGCCTTTGAAGCGTGAAGAGGGAGCGGGTTGGGGGTGTGCGTGCCCCAGCGAGCAGTCCGCGCACAGGATTTCGTTCGCTTTTCGCCGGGCCCTTCGTTCGGGGTGGCATCGCCAGATTGCTGGCCGCCGCCACACGCAATGACACTTTCGTGCGGTTGGGGTGGAAAGTCAGCGAGAGTCCGAATGAAGCGGAGAGGCGGCTTCGTGCCTAACGAGGCCAGGTATCCCGGCCCGCTCTCTCAGCTCCT
>DASQJS010000350.1:0-5576 GCA_035630995.1 Steroidobacteraceae bacterium
TTCTCATTGGAAGCGCCGCGATCGTCATAACGCACGCCGAACTTCAGGTGCGTGAACACGGAACCGTCGGCAAAGGAATTGTCTCCGTCGAGCGTGAACGTCTTCGCGTCGCCCTTGTTCCTGCCCCTGTTTTGATAGAGCTCTGCGGCCGTCCACAGCGCCGGGTTGAGCAACTCCTCGTCGTTGTTGAAGTGCCAGGACGGAATGCCGTCGTTGTGGTTGAAATCCAGGGTTATCTGCGCCGGAACGCGCGTCGTGCGCATCGCGATGAAGTTGGTGTTGAACTCACTGTCCTGGAACGACAGATCCGCGACGATTCTCAGGGTATCGGTGATCTCCCATTTGCCATTCAACGCATACACATAGGTGTCAGTCTGCTGATCGGTCGAATCGCCGCTGTTGAATCCGAACGGCGCTCCGACCACGCGCGTCTTGATGATGTTCGTGTCCGGAAACAACGTGATGGTGGATGCCGGATTCGGGCCGAGGGTGCCCCACCAGTCGGCGAACGTGAAGTGCAGGTTGTTGAACATCTCCTCGCGATAGCCCTGATAGAAGGCTTCGAAGGTGTATTCCGAGCTGTCATTGGGCGAAAACTGCAACGCGAGACTCGCGGCGGGCCGCTCGCGGTCGCCCTGGAAATCGCTGGCGATCAGTGCGTCTCGCGCGAGCAGATAGGGGACCTGGTTGCCGGCGATGGACAGTGTCGCGCCGGGTTCCTGTGACAAACCACGATCGAGACCTGCCTGCCAAAGCAGCGGATCGGGCTGGCCGAGAAGGGTGGCACGGCAATTGGTATTGAAGATGCGTTCAAGCGGGGTCCAGTTGGGGTTGTCGGGCGGCGTGTTCGGGCAGTTGTCCGCTGCAGCTCCATAGCCCACCGGTGGAGCATCGGCGGTCGCGAAGGGGACGAGCGCGCCCGAGATGACGTTCTGCGTGCGATATCGCGTTTCCGCGTAGCTCACGTTGAAGAGGGCGCCGAACCTGGCGTCGTTGCCGACTTCCCATTGATTGCTGACCAGCAAGCTGACATTCGGGTCGATCGTGTCACGCTGTTCCTGCTGGATGGCGCGCGCATTGACGGAGAACTCGAAGCCAGGAAGGTCGAAAGGACGCCGGGTTTTCACGTCGATCTGGCCGGCGAGGCCGGTTTCGAGCTGTTCGGCGGCGCGTGTCTTGTAGACGTCGATCTGGCCGACGAGGTTGGCGGGGATATCCTGCAGCGCGAGCGCGCGCCCCGAGGCGGTGAATACGTTGCGCCCATTCCACGTGGTGGTGATGTCGGGCAGGCCGCGGATCGTGATGCCGTCTGCCTCACCGCCGTCGCGATTGGTAACCTGAACTCCGCTGACGCGCTGCAGCGCTTCGACGACGTTGTTGTCCGGGAGTTTACCGATGTCTTCGGCAACGATGGATTCGATGACCTGAGTCGCTTCCTTCTTGTTCTCGAGGCCTTTGCGAAGGCTCTCGCGAATACCGGTGACGATGACGGTTTCCACTTCCTCGCCTTTGGGGGCGTCGGGAGCTGGCGCCTGCTGGGCGACCACGGAGACCGAGATGGAAAGCGCCGCAAGTGCGGACGCCGAGCTGATCCGATTAATTCCCGCCACGTTGTACCCCCTACTGACGGACGACCTTGGCTGAGTCCGGTCTGTCCGTATATTTATTACTCGGACAAATGCTAGCGGCAGGACAAGCGGCAATGCAATGTCCGCCGTGTCATAGCTCCATGATCAGACTGATATGTATGTCAGGCACTTACACACGCCCTTAATACTCGGACTTTTGGTATTTGTTGATTAGTGAAGAAGCTTTTATCGTTGGCGGGCAAAGGTACATGAGCCGGTTGTTATCAAGGGTTTGCGAGCGCATTTGCGTGTCCGCCGGACACCAGCAATGGCCAATGGACAGCAGCAAACAACCTTGTCGCCGCGGGGCCCAGCGCGGAGAATGCCGCCGCGTTCGAGATACACAGTCTTCCGGGGAAATTCGGGAATGGCAGTAAAAAAGAAGAGCAAGAAGACGAAGAAGGCAAAGAAGACGGTGGCGGCGGGGCCTGCGCATCCTCACCGCAAATCGCTGCGGCTGCACGGCACCATCGCGCGCGATCTCGGAGTTCTCATCGTTTCCGGCCGCTATCGCGCCGGCCACATTCTCGACGGCGAAGTCGAAGCCAGCGAACAACGCAAGGTGTCGCGCACCGCCTATCGCGAGGCGCTGCGCATCCTGGCCGCCAAGGGGTTGGTGCACAGTCGTCCGCGCGTGGGTACGCGCGTGAGCCCGCTGGAAAACTGGCATCTGCTCGATCCGGACGTGCTTTCGTGGGCTTTTTCCGGCGAACCCGAGCCGGAAGTGCTGCATGGCCTGTTCGAGCTGCGGACCATCGTCGAGCCGGCAGCGGCGGCGCTTGCCGCCATGCGACGCAACCAGAAACACCTCGACAGCATGCGCCGCGCGCTCGATGCCATGGCGCTCCATACGCTGAATGTCGAAGAAGGGCGCATCGCCGACAAGGAATTCCACGCCGCCTTGCTGCGCGCCACGGCCAATCCATTCATCGTCTCGCTGACCAACGGTGTGACGGCCGCGGTAAACGCGCTGACGGAGTTCAAGCAGCGCATCGCGCCTCTCAAACGCGACCCTGCGCCTGATCACTGGCGCGTCTACGATGCGATCGCTGCGAAAGATGCGGAGGGCGCGCGCGTCGCAATGACCGAACTCATCAGGCTCGCGATCATGGACACGCCTATCAAGCAGCGGCCCAAGCCGGCAGCGGCACGCGTCGGTGCGAACGTGCACTACTAGACTAAAGATTGAGTACGGCAGGTCCGCCTTGCGCCTCGCGGGGTTTCGCCGCTAGCATCGATATTGTCTGAGTATTGTTCGGTGAAAGCTGTGGTGAGTACTGGCGGTCTGTTCACGCGTCGCGCATTCGCCGGTGGCCTGGGCCTGGCGCTGGCCGGCATTCGCAGCGCGCTCGCGCAAACGGCGGGCAGCATCAACGAACGAATGCAGGGCGATTTCGCGCCGGTGCACGATCCCTGCATCATCAGGCAGGACGACACCTATTACCTGTTTTCCACCAGCGTGAAGACGGACACCGCCGGCTTCATCGCGTGCCGCCGATCCCGCGATCTCATCAGCTGGGAGCGCGCCGGATTCGTGTTCAAGGAGATCCCGGAGTGGGCGCGCGACGCGGTGCCGCGCACCAAGGGTATCTGGGCGCCGGACATTTCCTTCTTCAACGGGCTTTATCACCTCTATTACTCGGTCTCCAGCTTCGGCTCGAATCAGTCGGTGATCGGCCTCGCCACCAACAAGACGCTCGATCCGGCCGCGCCGGGGTTCGAGTGGATAGACAAGGGCCTCGTGGTGCGGTCGAGGCTGCACGATCAGTACAACGCCATCGACCCGAACCTGGCGGTGGATCGCGACGGAAAATACTGGCTCTCCTGGGGCAGCTTCTGGGACGGTCTCAAGCTCGCGCGAATCGATCCCGTCACCGGCAAACGCATGGAAGGTGAAGACAAGATGCTTTCGCTTGCGTCACGGCCGGCCAGGCGTGGCGAGCCGAGCCCCATCGAAGCGCCGTTCATCATTTCGCACGGAGACTTCTACTACCTCTTCGCGTCGTTCGATTTTTGCTGTCGCGGCGCGAAGAGCACCTACTTCGTCGCTTGCGGCCGCGCGCGCGACATCACCGGGCCCTACCTGGACGTGCAAGGGCGTTCATTGCTCGAGGGTGGTGGCAGCATCGTGATCCAGGGCAACGAGCGCTTCAAAGGCACCGGACACAACGCCGTCCTGCGCGACGGCGATCAGGATTACCTCGTGTATCACGCCTATGACGCGGAACACGATGGAACCCCGAACCTGAGAATTTCACCCATCCACTGGACGCCGGACGGTTGGCCGCGCGCACAACTCTAGGAGCAGGAATGACGCGAATCAGAAAAAGGTGGGTCGGCACCGCGATGCTGGCCGTATGCGCCTCCATCGCCGGATCGGCGACGGCGCGCGCCGCGGACTCGGCGCCCGTCAACGTATCGGTGACGATACGCGCCGATCAACCCGGCCCCGTCATCAATCCGAACGTCTACGGCCAGTTTGCCGAGCATCTCGGCGCCGGCATCTATGAAGGCGTATGGGTCGGCGAAAAGTCCGCGATCCCCAACACCAACGGCTATCGCAATGACGTCATCGCTGCGCTGAAGAATCTCAAGGTGCCAGTGGTGCGCTGGCCCGGCGGCTGCTTCGCCGACGAATATCACTGGCGCGATGGCATCGGTCCACGGGAAAAGCGCCCCGTGAAAGTGAACACGCATTGGGGTGGTGTGCCGGAGACGAACGAATTCGGCACGCACGAGTTCATGGCTTTCGCCGAGATGATCGACACGAAGGTGTACATCAGCGGCAACGTGGGTTCGGGAAGCCCGCAGGAAATGGCCGACTGGATGGAATACATGACGTCCAACACCGTCTCGACGCTGGCCAACGAGCGCCGCAAGAACGGGCGCGAGCAACCCTGGGACGTGCACTTCTTCGGCATCGGCAACGAGACCTGGGGTTGCGGCGGCAACATGACGCCGGAGTACTACGCCAATCTGTTTCGCCAGTACGCGACCTACGTGAAGGCGCCGCGCGGCAAGCGGCCGGTCATCGTGGCCAGCGGTGGCAATGATGAGCACACTCAGTGGGTGGATGTGCTCACGAAGAACGTGCATCGCGATATGGATGCGATCTCGCATCACTACTACACCACGCCCACGGGCGTCTGGCGGAAGAAGGGCAACTCGATCGGTTTCCCGGAATCCGAATGGATCTCCACGCTCAAGCACACCATGCAGATCGACCAGTACATCGTCGACAACGTGAAAATCCTCGAAGAGCGCGATCCGCAAAACCGCACCGCCTTCTACGTCGACGAATGGGGTACCTGGTACGACCCGGAGCCGGGCCGCGAACCGGGTTTCCTCTGGCAGCACAACACGCTTCGCGATGCGCTGGTCGCCGGGCTCAACTTCAACATCTTCCACAAGCACGCCAGGCGCGTGACGATGACCAACATCGCGCAGATGGTGAACGTGTTGCAGGCCATGATCCTCACCGACGGGCCGCGCATGGCGCTGACGCCTACCTACCACGTTTTCCAGATGTACATTCCGTTCCAGGGGGCTACCTGGCTGCCCGCGGAGATCACCACGCCCGAGTACAAGCTCGGGAACTACGCCGTGCCGTCGGTCAGTGTCTCGGCGGCGCGCGACACCGAAGGCCGGTTGCAGCTGGCGCTGGTGAACCTGGATCCGAATCGGGAAGCGGTGGTCACGACCACGCTCACCGGAGCGAAGGCGAGCGGCGCACAGGGCCGCGTGCTCACGTCGAAGACCATGGATGCACGCAACACCGTGGATGCGCCGGAAGCGATTACGCCGGTGAAAATCAGCGCCTCGCGCAAAGGCGATGCGCTGGTGCTGCGATTGCCGCCTAAGTCGGTGAGCGTGGTGCGATTGCAGTAGTTGCGAGGCCCAGGAGTCTGGTCGCGGTCCTGGTTGCTGCCATGGCGGCCGCGATCAGCC
>DASQJS010000351.1:0-9397 GCA_035630995.1 Steroidobacteraceae bacterium
ATGCGGCGCTCGTCGTAGTCTTCACGGCCCCATTGCGAAAACATGCAGGGCACCGACACCTCGGTGGATGTACCGCAGGAAGTCACGTTGCGGAATGCGACCACGTCGAGCTTCGCGAGCTCGGGCGTGGTGGGACGCGCGTAGCTGCCAAGCAGCGAAAAATTGGCGGCCCGCACCGTCTCACCCACCACCAGCACGAACACGCGAGGCCTGTGCGCCATCGCAACCCGGATCAAGCGAGCGTCGGCGCCCACCGGCTCGCGCGGAGCACGCGCGTCGCGAGCGTCCCGCGCCAGGGTTCCGGCCAACCCGTAAATGTAATTGCCGGGCGTGATGAGGTAACGCAGCTCGCGCTGATTGCGCATCAGCGATGTCAGGTCTCGGGAGACGAGCAGCACCGCCAGCACGGCCACCACGAGAGCACCCGCCATGTGCGCGGTTCGCAGCAGGACCGCTCGCAGCCACGGCCGGTGTTCGATACGCGCCCACCAGACGAAAGCCACCGGCAATGCCGACCACAGCAGGACCGAGCCCACCATCGACCAGGACAAAAGCTCACTGGCTTCATGCGCATCGGTCTTCAGGATGTTCCGGATCATCGTCGGATCCATGATCACCGCGTAGGTGCGCATGAAATACGCGGCCGCGGCGCTGGCGATGATGATCACCGTCAACAGCGGGCGCACCGTCCAGCGATTCGCCACCGCACCGAGCAACACGAAGTGCAGCGCGACGAGCGCCGTGAAAACCGCGACGATGAACAACCAGTTCGCGGGATCGCCCCACGCGCGACCGGTGGCCACCGCACTCCACCAGGCGCCGTTGACGGTAGCGATGAGCCAGGCGACGACCACCAGCACGACCGTCTCGACACGAACCATGGGCCGCAGGCGTGCGCGCATCAGAAACTCTTTTTCGTCTCGATGAGGAACTGGACTTTCCGCACCGAGTCCTCACCGTCGAGCGGGTATGCAACGTCCATGTGCAACACGTTGCCGAGCGCCGAGCGGCTGGTGCCGAGGCGCAACCCGAATCCCACATCGCGGAGCAGCCCCTGCGATGGCGTGCCCAGCGGATCGCGGCCGAAGCTCTTGCCCATGTCGTAGAACACGGCGCCACCGACGTTGAACAGCTGGAACGGATACCAGTTGGTGAACAGGCGCTGCTCGGCGGTGAACAGCCAGCGGCCCTCGCCTGATTGGTAGCGCAGTGGATAGCCGCGCAGTCCGTTGTCGCCGCCTATCAGGATCTGCTGGTCAGCGTCGAGATTGGAGCCGGCGGTGGCCGACAGATTCAGGAACAGCAATCGGCGCGGCGACTGGCGAAAGTAATAGCGCGCATCGGCAGTGAACAGGCCACCCGCGATCCCGCCACTCTCGAGGCGGCCCCGCGTGTCGACGCCGAATGACAACGTTTGTCGCTCGGACAGCTCGAGCCCCTTGGTCGCCGTGGCCGCCAGCATCACGGCGTTCCGATCGGAACCCAGCGCCTCCGTGGCGTAGCCCACTTGCGCGCGTGCACGCCAGCCGAGCGAGTAGTCTTCCGTCTTCTCGATCTGGTTGCGATTGCGCGCGGTGTAGAACGCATCCTCGACCCACTCACCGCCGATCCATGGGTACACGAGCGTGCGACCGGACGGCAGCAGTGTCGGCGAAGTGGCCGCGCCCGGGACCGCGCCGAAGGCGTGGTCTTCGTAGGTCAGCCCGACCGACAGCCGGCGGGCCCATCCATCGCGAAGTCCGCCAGACCGGCCCCAGTAGATAGTCGAAAACTTCTCGTGCGTCTGGAACTGGTCGACCACCTCGCCCAGGTCGTAGCGGGAATCCGTACGCTGGTCGGCGAGCAACGACACGCCAGCCGCCCAGCGGGTATCGAGCGAATAAAACGAGTGATCGAGCGAGAACACCGCTTTTCGTCCATCGCTGTTGTCGGAGTAGCCGGTGTCGAGGTCCCACCATGAAGAGCCAAGCTGGCGGTCGCGGAAGTGAATCAGCTTCGAGTCGCGATCCACGTCCGACTTGAAGCCGACACCGAGCTGCGTACCGGTACCGAGGAAGTTGAGTTCCTCGAGTTCGAACCCGGAGGAGTTCGCGCCGCCTTTGCGGCCGAAGGAAATTCCGGGGTTGAAAGTCCAGACGTCCTGCGTCATCACTTCCAGGTCGACCACGCCGTCGTGAAACGCAACGGGACGGATGAGCGCATCGCGCAGGTAACGCGTGTCGCGCAGGATGCGAGCGGACTCTTCGATGAGCCCCGGCCGGTAGAGGTCACCGCTCTTGAAAAGCAGCTGGTCTTCGATCGTCGACTGCCGCGTGGTGATGTGCAGCTTGTTGCCGAGTCGCGCCATCGACGTGTCTTCGTCGGCGGCTTCGGTATCGAACAGATCGCGCTCGTCGAAGCGAATCTCGCCGATGCGCGCACCCTGACGCTGCAGCTCTTCGTCTGAAGGGAGATCCGCGTCGCGCAGCGGTTCCGCCTTCGGCGCACGTGCCTTGAAGCTCGGCAGTACTTTCGCCTGCGCCTGGGTGGCGCACAGCCCGATCAGGGCGAACCCTATTGCGAATACAACGAGATATGAACGTTCTGGGCGCCTGATTCCGACCATGCGCCGTTAGACGTCATGCCGGCTGCGATCCCGTCGAAGTCAGCGTGAGCTGCGCCAGCGATAGGTGAACCCGATATTGATGATCGCCGGCAGCCAGTTGTCGACTTCCGGGGCCAGTACTGGCGCAGCCTCGTCCATCTCGAGAACGAGGCAACACTCGTTGCGCCGGTTGGTGGCATTGGTCAGATCCAAGACTGCCGTCAGGTCACCGCTCGCATAGGTCCAGGTCCAGCTTCCGCGAAGGTCGAGCGTGATGAAATCGCCCCACCGGCGTGAGTTTCTTGCCTCGACCTGAAGCGGCGAGAATTCGACCGGGGTGCGCGGCCAACCTGAGTGCCAGCCCAACAGTGCCGATATGCTGGAGTTCGACCCCTTCCACGCCAGGCCCGCCGTGACCGACAGCGGCTGATCCCAGCTTCGCAGGACGTCGCGCGGCGGGAAATCGTCCGCGACACGCGACCACGCCAGCGTTCCCCAGCCGGTGAACGAATCCGAGATCGGCTTGCGCACGCTGAGTTCGAGTCCGCGCGCCTCGGAGCCGTGTGGATCGAGGCGGATCCGATCCGGCGTCAGGTCGGGCAACAACGCCAGCGGATCGAGCTGATTGTCGAAGTACGGCACCACTGTCGTCCAGCGTTTGCTGTATGCCTCGAGCCCGAGTCGCAGGCCGTCCGCCGTGTCGTACTCGAGCCCCACGATCGAGTGGATAGACACCTGGGCGGAATCAGGCGACTGCTGCGCCTCTTCCACGCGCCACTCCTCGACATGTTGTGCCTGCGTGAAGCGACCGATGGAGCCGTACAGGCGCCACTCATCGGCGAAGTCGTAGCGCAGATTGAGGCGCGGACTCACCTGCGTGTGGTTGCTGTCGTCGCCGCCCTCGTAGTGCTGTGCATCCAGGCGGAGGCCGAGTTCCGCCTCGAAATGTTGCCACTTGCGCCGGTTCGCGACATACAGCGCATACGTCACGATCTCCGGGCGCACGGCGTAGTCCAGGTCTTCAACCAGGCCGCGCGAGAACGCGGCGGCGACTTCGGGGGAGAATTCCGAGTGGCGTGTGTACCGATAGTCGGCGCGCGTCGCGGCCAGCTGCAGGCCAAACGTGTAGGTCGAGGTATCGCTGCGTCTCAACGTCCAATCGTTGGAAAAATCGAGCCCGTTGAAACTGCGGGATTCATCGAGCGAGCCCGTCGCCACTCCGGGATTCAACAACGTACCTTTACGACCGCGCTCTGCAGAAGTGATCACCAGGCTCGCGCGGGTGCGCAATGAATCGTCGAACTTGTGATCGCGCGCCAGCCACACGTATTCATCGCGGTAGCGCGCCGTGGCCTGCTCTTCGTCGTCGACCTGGCCCAGCTCGAGACGGTCGTCGAGCAGCAGCCAGCCGACGGTCCACGCGCCGCTGTCGGTGAGGTAGCGCAGGCGTCCCAGCGTGTCGCTGAACTCCGGTTTGCCGAAGCCTTTTTCCACCTGCTCGATCGAGTCGAGCACGCTGTCCCGAATCGCTCCCAGCCATTCGATCGGCAGGTTCCCCGCCTTGCCGATCGACGACACGCCGGCGGAAATCAGGCTGGCGCTGGCGCGAAATTCGTGGCCTTGCTCGTACGACGGTGCGATGACGTCGATCACTCCCCCCGAGCGCGTACCGTACTGCACGGGAAAGCCGCCGCTGAACACTTCGATGCGTTCGATGCCCGCCGGATCGATGGCGCTGATGAGGCTCTGGAAATTCTTGAGGTGGTAGGGATCGAGCAGCGGAATGCCGTCGTAGCGCACCAGCACGTCTTCGCTCAGCGAACCACGAATGTAGGGCCGCGCGGATGCATTGCTGGCGAGGCCCGGCAGCGAGTGCAAGGCGCGCATCGCATCGTCGTGGCTGCCGGGCACGCGTTCGATGTCATTGACATCTACTTCTCGCGGCTCCGCCAGGCCAGCAGCGATCGAATAGCGGCTCGCATACACCGACACTTCGTCCATCGGTTCATCGGACATGGCCACGGGCGCTGCCGGCGCGCGCATGACGACGTAGGTGTTGGGTCCGATCGTACGCAGGATCAATCCATTTGCGCCAAGAGCCGCGACGGCGCGCTGCAACGGCGTGTCTCCGACATGCGCAGGTGGCGCCACCATATCGGGACGCACCAGCTCGGAGCTATAGATGACGTCTGCGCCGCTCTGCCTCAATGCCTGCAGCGCGGCCTCGACGGTTTGCGCCGGCGCAGTAGTTTGTCCGGCCGCGACTGCGCAACAGGTCAGCAGGAGACAGATGAGTTGCAGGCGTGTTCTAGGTGGGCGGGCTCGTGGATTCACGCGCGGAGCTTACCCGGATCACGCCTTCCGGTAATTCGAAACGCAGCGTCGTGGCGGACATGACGGCGGTCAGCGCCTCCATTGCCGTCAGCCCGTGCACATTGCCATGCATGAGGATGGTCGCGGTATGGTTGCGGGCAGCATCGTCCGCCAGCACCAGCTTGCGGCCGGTCTCGCGCGAGAACCAGACCAGGAACTCCTGCAATGGACGATTTTCGATTTCGATGTCCGGCGCCATGGACTCGGCCCAGGCCCACTCGCGCCCGGTAGTGGCGATGGGCCGACGCGTCACGGTGCGATTGCGGTCGATCACCACTTCCGTGCCGGCGTTCACCGTGGAATCGCCTTCGGTCGCATGCCACAACACACTACCTTCCCGGACTCGCAGCCGAGTCATGCCGTTGACGATGGCCACGGCGAACTGCGTGCCCACGTGGCGGAATTCTCCGGCCGGCGTCACCACCATGAACCGGTCACTGCCGCGCGACCCTGGCGGAATGTCCACATACAGCTCACCGTGATCGAGCTTCACGGCATTCGCGGCCACCACTTCAAACGTCGATGCGCGTGCGACACGCAGGTTGCCACCACCGGCCAGCGTTATCAGCGAGTCACCCCGTACATCGAGCGTTTGTCCGGCGTGCAGTGACGCCCCTTCGTCGAGCACCGGGTCATTGCGCAGAAAGCGGGACTCGACGATGCCCGGCGCCTCGAAACGCGCAAGCTGTCCAACGACTGCGCCGCTGTTCGCGGCATCGCCCAGCATTGCGTTCCAGCCCACAACGCCCGCGAGAATCGCCACCGACGCGGCCACCGCGAGCGACAGCCAGCGAGGCCGCGCGGGTGCACGCACGGGCGCATTTTCGGGCTCGGGCGGATGCGCCGCGCGCCATTCCTGCTGAGCAGCCGCGCGGATGCGCTGCATCGCTTCGGCGGACAGCGTGGGTGCACGCAGCCCTTCACGCAGTGCGTGTTCGGCAGCGCCTTCATCCCCGTTCCGGGTGTTATTCGACTCGCTCATGGAATTTCTCTCAAACCTTGCGCGGCCGATTCTTCGCCGCCACTCCAGCCTTCACGAAAGGCCTGCCTTGCCCGCGATAGTCGCGACTCGGCGGCGCTCTCCGAAAGCTGCAGGATCTTCGCAATCTCCGGCACCGTCAGGTCATCGCCGAAACGCAGCTCGAGAATGCGCGCATACGTTGCCGGCAACTGATTCACCGCGCGCCGTACAGCGCTGCGCGTGGAATCGTCGGCGACCTCATCGAGCGGGTCGCGAAAATCGGTCAGCTCCACCACCGTGCCCGGCGGCTTCGTCGCCTCGATCTGCTCCAGGCTCAGCACCTTGGGCTGGCGCTCGGCCTTGCGACGCAGGTCCGCCAGGTGGTTTCGGCATATCTGGCACAGCCACGTGAACAACGCTGAGCCGCCGCGAAAGGATCCGAGGCCGCGCATGGCGTTGATCATGGTGACCTGCACCACGTCTTCGAGCCCCGCGGCATCCAGCGAGCAGCGTCGCGCCGCGAACGCGGCCAGCCGCGAAGCGAAAGCGTCGAAAAACTGATCGAAGGCTTTCTGTTCACCACGACGCATCCTGTCAATGAGGTCTTGCTCATCCAGCACTGACATACCTCGCCACCTTAGACGTCACCTTTCTGAGAACCCCGTCGCGACGGAACCGCAGCGAAGATTACGTCTAAGTCGAGGTGGACCAAAGCCTCAATCTCCCCCTGCCCGTTCTGGGACCAATCGAGCGAGTACCGCCCCGGTTCGACAGCCCTGCATTCTGGCGCCGCCATTTATGGTGGCCCCTGCTCGCCTTCACTATCGCTTTTGGTGTTCTGGAGATCTTTTCGCTCGACCGGATACTCGCCCGCGAGTGGTATTTCAATGTTCACAGCTCGCAATGGCTGGGCACCGGCGCCGGCGAATGGTGGGCACGCGGGGTTTTGCATACCGGGGGTCGCTGGGTTGTACGCGGCGTGGCCGCCGGCGCACTGGGGCTGTGGGCACTGTCTTTCGGGATCGCTCGATTGCGTCCCTGGCGTGGATCCGCAGGGTTCGTGTTGCTGGCGATGTTGCTCGCCACCTTGCTGGTGGGCGGCCTGAAAACCGTCACCAACGTCGACTGCCCCTGGGACCTGATCGGCTACGGTGGCGACAACCCATACGTCGCACTGTTCGCCGATCGCCCCGACGCCCTGCCCCATGCCCAATGTTTTCCGGGCGCCCATTCGTCCTCGGGATTCGCGCTGATGTGCTTCTACTTCGTGTTTCTCGATCGCTCGCGCCGCACCGCCGCCTGGGCACTGGCTGCCGCAATGGCCGTTGGCGTGGCATTTTCGATCGGCCAGGAAGCACGTGGCGCGCACTTTCTCTCGCACGACCTCGCGAGCGCCGCCATCGTGTGGTTCGTGCAACTCGGGCTATACGCGTGGTATCGCCAGCGAGCCGCCTGAAGCGAGGTCAGGCGCTGGCAACGACTCCGAGCGGACGCTGAATGCCGCAATCCACGAAATCGAAGGTCTCGATGTCCTCGGGCCGGTGCACGCGAAACCCCTGCGCGTAGTCCACACCGAGTTGCGTGACCGCGCGCAGGGTACCCGTGGAATCCACCTGGCTCGCGACGGTGCGCATGCCGAGCGTGTCGGCCATGTGCACGAGGCCGTTGATCAGCGCGCGCGAAACGATGTCGTCGGAAGCACCCTTCACCAGCGAACCGTCGATCTTCAGGATGTCGGCGTTCACCTCGCGCAGGAAATCGAAGCGGCCCGTGCCCGTGCCGGCATTGTCCACCGATACCTCGCAACCGCGATCGATGAGCGAACGCGCGAGCGCGGCGAACTCCTGTGGCGCGATGCCGGCATCGAGCTCGGCAACTTCGAATCGCAGGGAGTCGAGCGGCAGGCCGGACTTGTCGAGGCAGTGCTCGAGGTAGTTGCGAAAATCCGGGCGCACCACCGACTTGCCCGAGAGGTTCACCGAAAACACCGCGTGCGCATCGGCCCAGCGATCGCGATTGCGCTGCATCCACACCAGCAACGCGCGGATGACCCAGCGATCGATGGCCGGCATGCGGCCGTTGCGCTCGGCCGTCTCGAGAAATTCGTGCGAAGAAAGCACGCCGAATTCCTGCGTGGGAAGGCGAATCAGCACTTCGACGATGAGTGGCCGTCCATTGGCTGAAGCGTCGTCACGCAACGAAACGATGGGCTGCAGGTGCAGCGCGAACTCGTCTTCCTTCAACGCCGAATCGATGAGATCGAGCAGCCGCTCTTCGCGCGCGAGCGTTTCGAGGTCCTTCACGAGCGAATCGTCGGCGCCGTGACTCTCGAAGCGAAGCGCCGCGATGATGGTGGTGCCGCTGGTATCTGCTTCGGTCAGCCCGGATGCCATGACTATTTCGTGCGCTCCACCGGCGGAGTGGTAGATGGCCTTCGCCAGCACCGGAAGCACCGGCGCCAGCTCCGCCACGCGCGTCACGCGGTCTTCTTCGCAGGTCGTGAGACCCGAAAAGGCGATCAGCGCGACGCCACAGAAGGTTCCACCCTCGTAGATGGCGAGCGCACAACGTGCGCGGGCGGTATCTGCGCTCTCCCACCACAGGCCGCAGCTTTGCCCGCGCACGTCATGCGGGTCTTCGATCACTTCGGCGATCAGCGCGTGGTCCTCCGCGAGCAGGAAGTCCCCACTCGACCAGAGCGCGTGGCCGTGCCGATCGTGGATCGACAGGGACAGAATTTCGGGTTGGCGGCGTAAAAGGCCACGCGCCAGCGGCGCGAGCATCGCAGCGGTAGTTTCATGGGTCGTGTGTTGCGTCATACGTGGCCCGAAGATTAGGGGGCCCCGGAGGCGATCGCGTCGTCGCGAGGATGCGACGTGGGGTTCGGGCGACTAACAGCGCCGCGGCGTGTTAGGTCAAATCGGAAAATGGGGGCTGCCCCCACTACCCGTAGAGCGACTTTTTCAGCTTCCAGCGCTTGTGAGACCACGGCCAGTCGGCCGGCGCGGCGCGAATCTGCTCCTCGACCATTCGCGCATATCGGGCCGTGAATTCGCCGGGCGGCAGCTGCTCGCCCGCCGCCGCGATCTTCACGAACTCGACTTCATAGTGGCCACGCGAGGTGCGTTTGATGGCGAGGAAGAACGCGGGATATCTCGTGCTGCGCGCGATTTCCTCGGGGCCGACGTAAAACGCGGTGTCGCGGTTCAGGAACCGCACCCATTGCTTGCGCTCACCCGCCTTCGGCTCCTGGTCGGCCAGGATGGCAATGCCTCGCGGCGTGCCACGCTGCTTGATGATGTCGCCTAACAAGTCCTGCGCGGGGATCATGCGCGCGCCGAGTCGCGAACGAAGCTTGCGCATTTCGCATTCGGCCCAGCTGTCCATCAGCGGCTTGTAGGCGGCGTCGACCGGTACACCGAGCTGCGAGGACAGCGCGAGCAGCATCCACTCCCAGTTGCACTGGTGCGCGCCGAGCA
>DASQJS010000352.1:0-4736 GCA_035630995.1 Steroidobacteraceae bacterium
TTCTCTATCTATACGCGATTCGATGACCCGCTCGTCGAGTCCTTCGTATCGCCCCGCCACCAGGGTCAGCCCCGGCAGCTTCGAAAATTCCTGCGCCAGCGCCTGCGTGAAGGGCACGCCCTGCGCCGACATATATATGCGCGGCCCGCCCGGCACCCTCGAGGCCGCGGCGTCGATTGCCGCCGCCATCGGTTCCGGCTTCAACACCATGCCCGGTCCACCGCCATAAGGCCGGTCGTCCACCGTGCGATGCACGTCGCGGGTGTGCGCGCGCGGGTCTTCGCAACCCACCGACACGATGCCGCGCTCCACCGCCCGGCCCAGCACACCCACCTTCAGCGCCTGCTGAATCAACTCCGGAAACAATGTCACGACTTCGATGCGCATGAGTCGTGTCAGAAATCCTCGGGCCAATCCACCAGAACCGTGCGCGCATCCTTGTCGATGCTGCGCAGGTGCTGCCCGGTCACTGGAACCCAGTGTTCGCGCGCACCCTTGATCACCATCACCGCGTTGCCCGGCGTATCGACGAAATGGTCGACTGCACCCAGCACCGCACCTTCCAGATTCTTCGCCTCGAAACCGATGAGGTCATCGCGATAGTGCTCGCGTCCCTCGGCCGGTGGCAGCGCTTCCCGCTCCACGAGAATCATCTGCCCGGTCAACCGGCTCGCGCCATCGCGTTCGTCGATGCCCTCGAGCCGCGCGATCCAGCCATTGCCCTGCGCGCGCGCCTCTAACAACTTCGCTTCACGCGTGGCCCCATTCGCTGCCTGCAATTGCCAGGTGGGCCACTCGAACAGTCGTTGCGGAGGGTCGGTAAACGACTGCACCCGCAACCAGCCGCGCACGCCGTGCGCCGCTCCCAATCTGCCGACTTCTATGTGGCTCGGTTTCACCGCGCCTCCTCGGCAGCTCAGCAGATCAGCTGATCAGGCGTTCGCCTTGCGGAACGTCGTCACGAGATTCTTCACGCGATCGGACTGCTGCGCGCCCTTCGAGAGCCAATAGTCGATACGGGCGATGTCGAGCTTGAGCTTGGTCTCGTTCTTCACCGCTTTCGGGTTGAAGAAACCGACCTGCTCCAGGCTTTTGCCACCCTGGCGCTTGCGGCTGTCGGTCACCACGACGTGATAGAACGGCGTGTTAGTGGCACCGCGGCGGGTCAGACGAATTGTCACCATGTCATTGAACCTTCAAGTTGCGTAGCCCCGGGGCGAAATACCCGTCCCGGCCGGCCAAAAAAGAGCGCGGATTCTACGCAAACCGGTGATTTGGTGGAAGCTTTTTCCGGTGCCGGGTAAGCGGTGCCGGGCCGGGAAACCGGGAAAACGCAGAAATACCGATAGGAACGGCGTTTTCCCGGTTTCCCGGCCCGGCACCGCTACTGCGGGAATCCGGGGGGCATCCCGCCCTTGAAGGCCTGGAGCATGCGTTTCATGCGCCCACCGGCCATGCTTTTCATCATTTTCTGCATTTCCATGAACTGCTTCATGAGCTTATTGACGTCCTGAACCTGGACACCGGCCCCGGCGGCAATGCGCCGGCGGCGGGAGCCGTCCAGAAGCCCCGGATTCCGGCGCTCCTTGCGGGTCATGGAATTGATGATGGCGATCTGACGGCGGACGTCCTTGTCGCCCCCATCGGCCGGCAGGGCTGCGCCCTTCATGGCCGCCTGGGGCAGTTTGTCCATGAGCGCCCCGACGCCACCCATCTTCTGCAGCTGCTCGAGCTGGCTCTTGAGATCCACCAGGTCGAATCCCTTGCCCTTGGCGACCTTCGAAGCGAGCTTCTGGGCCTCCTCGACATTGACCTGCTTTTGCACCTGCTCGACGAGTGCGACCACGTCGCCCATACCGAGAATGCGCCCCGCCATCCGTTCGGCGTCGAACGGTTCGAGCGCGTCGAGCTTCTCGCCGACACCCACGAGAACAATGGGTTTGCCCGTGACCTCGCGCACCGACAGCGCGGCGCCACCGCGCGCATCGCCGTCGGCCTTGGTGAGGATGACGCCGGTGAGATCGAGCGCCGCGCCGAACGCGCGCGCGGAATTCACCGCGTCCTGGCCAGCCATGGCGTCGATGACGAACAGTCGCTCGTGGGTTTCCACGGCGCGCTCGATTTCGCGCACTTCTTCCATGAGCTCGGCGTCCACGTGCAGGCGTCCCGCCGTGTCGACGATCAGCGCGTCGTAAACGCCCTTGCGCGCCGCATCGAGCGCGTCGCGCGCGATGTCCGCGGGCTTCTGTTTGCCGTCGCTGGGGAAGAATCCGGCGCCCACCTGCTCCGCGAGACGCTGCAGCTGCAGTATGGCTGCGGGCCGTCGGACATCCGTGCTGACTAACAAGACGCGCTTCTTGTGGGACTCCATGAGCCAGCGAGCGAGCTTGCCGGCGGTCGTCGTCTTGCCGGCGCCCTGCAGGCCCGCTAACAACACGACGACGGGCGGCTGCGCGCGCAGTTCGAAGCGCCCCCGATCGCCACTCATGAGCGCGATCAGTTCCTTGTGAAGGATGCCGACGAACGCCTGGCCGGGAGACAGGCTGGCAGTAACTTCGGCGCCCAGCGCCTTCTGTTTCACCCGCTCGATGAAGGCCTTGACCACTGGCAGCGCGACGTCGGCTTCGAGCAGGGCCATGCGCACTTCGCGCAGGGACTCGCCGACGTTCTCCTCGGTGATACGGCCGCGGCCGCGCAGCGTGTCTACGGTGCGGGAAAGCCGCTGTGTGAGGTTCTCGAAAAGTGCCATAGGGGCGGGATTATAGAAGCCCTATGCTATGCGGCATATGCAAAACGCACCCTCCTCCATCCTCGGTATCGCGCTTGTAGTCCTGTTACTACTGATCGCGTTTTCCTCGGGCACGGAAGTGGCCATGTTGTCGGCCAACCGTTACAAGATCCGCGCGGCGGCGAAGGCCGGCAAACGCACCGCGAAAGCGCTCGACGCGCTGCTTTCCCGGCCGGAGAGCTGGCTCGGCGCCAACCTGGTGCTGCTCGCATTGGCGAGCGTGGCGGCCTCGTCCATCGCCACGCTGCTGGCGCAGCGCACGCGCTACGAGCACGCGATCCCGGTCACGATGGCGGTGCTCTCGATCGTCATGATCGTGTTCTGCGAGCTCGCGCCGAAAATCTACGCAGCGCTGAAGCCCGACCCGGTGGCGTTGTCGTCCACCTACATCTACAAGACGCTCGTGTTCGTGATGACGCCGGTGAGCTGGTTCACCAACAAGGCGGCGTACGGCTTCCTCCGGCTCTTCGGCGTCAAGACCGTCAATGAAAGCGGCCAAGCCATGTCGCCGGAGGAATTGCGCTCGGTCGTTGCAGAAGCCGGACCCATGATTCCGACGCGTCACCGGCAAATGCTGCTGTCGATCCTCGATCTCGAACACGTGACCGTGAACGACATCATGATTCCCCGCCAGGAGATCGCGTCGATCAACGCCGACGATAACTGGGAGGACATCCTCGACCAGCTTCGCCAGACGCCGCATACGCGCCTGCCGCTGTACGAAGGTGATCTCGACAACCTGGTCGGCATCGTGCACATGAAGCGTGTCGCTCAGGAACTGGCGCGCGACACGCTTTCGCGCGAGCGGCTGATCGAGCTTGCGCGCACGCGCGAACCGTACTTCGTGCCCGAAGGCACCTCGCTCACGGTGCAGCTCAACCAGTTTCAGCGCAACCGTCGCCGCATGGCGTTCGTGGTCGACGAGTACGGCGACATCCAGGGTTTCGTCACGCTCGAGGACATCCTCGAGGAGATCGTGGGCGAGTTCACGACCGATCCGGCCACGGTGACGCACAAGCACGTACATCGTGAAGCGCCCGGCGTGTTCATCATCAACGCGGGCGCCACGGTTCGGGCAATCAATCGCTCACTGGGCTGGCAACTTCCCACCGACGGTCCGAAGACCTTGAATGGGTTGCTCGTCGAGAAGATGGAAACCCTGCCGGAAGCCGGCGACAGCACCGAAATCGGTGACTACCAGTTCGAAGTGCTGCAGATCGGCGAAAACACGATCCGAACCGTACGGGCGCGCCGCGGAGGGACCGCCGCCGCAACCTGAGCCGCCGTCAACCCAGCGCAGCTTTCAGGGCGTCGTCCAGGCGCGTGATCTCGCGCACTCTCAACCCTTCGATCGGAGCGCGCGGTGCGTTGTCCTTCGGGATGAGCGCGGTCGTGAAACCTTGTTTTGCCGCCTCCCGCAGTCGCTCTTCGCCATAGGCCACGGGTCGCAGTTCGCCCGTCAGGCCGAGTTCGCCGAAAGCCACCAGGTCTTGCGCGATGGGTTTATCGGCCAGGCTCGACGCCAGCGCCAGCGCCACCGGCAGATCGCAGGCGGTTTCCGTGACCTCGAGCCCACCCACCAGGTTCACGAACACGTCGTGTTCCTGCAGCGAGACTCCTGCGTGCCGATTCATGACCGCCAGCAACATGGCCACACGCTGGGCATCGAGCCCCTGCGCGACGCTACGCGGCGATCTGAAACGCATGCGATCGACGAGGGCCTGCAGTTCCACCAGCAGCGGCCGGCGCCCATCGCGCGTGACCGCGACAATGCTGCCGGGCGCGGGCACGCCCGAGCGTGCCAGGAAGATCGCCGAAGGATTGCGCACCTCGCGCAGGCCTGCTTCGCCCATATGGAAGAACGCCAGTTCGCCCACCGATCCGCACCGGTTCTTGGTGGCCCGCACATTGCGAAAACGGCTGGATGCGTCGCTTTCGAAATAAAGCA
>DASQJS010000353.1:0-9205 GCA_035630995.1 Steroidobacteraceae bacterium
CTTGGGCGCGAAGCTGTCGCGGAAGCTCGCGAGCTTCGTGACCATTTCGCGAACCGACTGCGAATGCGAGACCAGGTCGTCGAACTTGGTGAGCAGCGGCAGGAAGTCATCGCCCGTGAGATCGGTGCGTTCACGCAGCGCGGCGAGATCGCTCTCGAGCGCGTGCGCACGCTGTTCCATCGAACCCAGGCCGATGGCCGAAGCCTCGCCCTTGATGCTGTGGATCTGGCGGAACAGCCCGTCGATCTTGCGGCGGAACGAGGCGCTGTCGCGCGCCGGATCCCGCAGCGTGGCGTTGATCATCTTGAACGCGACATCCGAGTCGTCGAGGAACGAGCTGAGCTGGTTCGGATCGACGTGCAGGATCGAGAGGAACGCATCCATCTGCGTCTGCGCGTTGTCCTGCGCGCCCTTCAACTGCGCGGCCAGGGCGACGCGCGCGGTCACGTCGGACACCGACACCAGCACGTGCGTGATGGCACCGTCGCGACGCACGCGGTGGAAGTTGAACTCGAGGTAGCGGGTTTCGCCCTTGTCCTGCTTGCCGTCGCCGCCCGTGATCACTTCCACTTCATTGAGCGGGTTGATCGAGCGGATCAGGTTTTCCTTGGTGCGCTCACTCCACAGCACCTTGACGAACTTGGTGGCAATGGCCAGCGTCTTCGCCGACACCAGGTTGCGCAGCAAGTCTTCGAAGGTAATGCCGGCGATGGATTCGCGTTGGAAAAGCGAGCCGGTCGCGTCGGAGTGAATCTCACCAATCTTGAGGTCGGCGTCGAGCAGGAACAGACCTTCGCGCACGGTGCGCAGGATGTCTTCCGTCTGCTGGCGTGCCGCCAGGGCGGCCGCCGCCTGTTTGCCGCGCGCCAGGGAGAGGTAACCGACGAGTGCCGCCAGCGCACCAGCGAGGCCCACGCCGATGAGCACGACCGTACGCAGGGCCGTGGCCAGCGAGTCGGAGGAGCTTTGCAATCCGGCGATGATTTGCGCGAGGTTCTTCTCGAGCACCGGGGTGTAAGCGCGCGCCTGCGTGGCGGCGTTCGTCACCGAGCGCTGCAGTTCCCGGCCGTCCATGTTGAGCTGCGTGCCTTCACGCTCGCTGTCCGAATACGGGATCGAGGTGAAGTTCGCGACCGGCGCGAGGGCCGGCTGGTACTTCTTCCAGGCATCCGTCATTTCAGTGATGGTCTTCTGCACGTCATCGTCGCCGCCGAAGCCGCCGATGCTCACGCCGCCGCCGGACTTCAGTGACGCGGTGGATGTTTCAAATTGCTGCGTGGCCCGCTTCAGCTGCTCGATGGAATCACGGACGAATCCGCGCGCGCGCAGACGGTCCTGGATCGAGTTGAGTGCCGCCTGCATGCGCGAGGGCTGCTGCTGCAGTTCGCCGATGGCGCGGACCGCGGTGTTGTTTTCCACGAGGCGTCCGGCGAAGTACCAGGCTGGCGCAAGCACGCCGACCAGGAACGCCAGAGCCAGGATGCCCACCGCCACCCACACAGCGCGAGCGCCCTGCATGCGTGACGAAAATTTCTTGGCCACTTTTGCTTTATCTTTGCTCACAGAACTCACCCTCCATCACTCCGGCTTGAACACGATGCGCTGAACCGCGAGTCGCGAGTCGGTCGACGCGAATTCCTCAAACCGGGCACCTTCCATTGCCGAGATCGCCGCCGCGTCGAACAGGCCCGCGGGCTCGCTCGACAACACACGCACGCGCTCCGTACGGCCTTCGGGCGTCACGTAGAACTCGACACGCACCCAGCCTTCCACGCCCTTGGCGGACGCCGGATATTTCGGACGCGGCGGACGCGTCATCTTGAGCGGCGGTAGTTTGGGAGCGGCAGCCGCCGTGGCGACTGCCTGCTGGGCAGTTGCGACCGCGGCGCGCAGATCGGCGAGATCGGCGTCACCGCCCAGGCTTTCGGCCGCATCGAGCAGCGCGTTGGCGTCGGTGGGCCGGCCGCCCTGCAGGCGCGCGCGGGCTTCGCTGACGAGGCGCGCACGAACGTCGCGCACCACCTGCACGGTCGTCGGGTGGCGCACATCGAGTTTGCGAAGCTGCTCGGCGTTGGAAGCGGCGGAATCATTCGCAGGCTGAATCAGATTGCCACTCGCGAGACGATCCTGGGCAGCCTTGGCGAAGCGCGCGATGTCATCGTTCGTGCGCTGCTGTTTCTGCGCGGCAGCGGTGATGTCACGGCTCGCCGCGTTGATCACCGCAGCCGAGACGCCGTTTTCGCGAGCCGCGGCAAGATTGGCCGCAACGGCAGCCTGGTCACCCTTGGCCGCAGCGTCACGCGCGGCAGCAAGCAGCCGCTGGTTCAGATCGTTGTTCAGGCGCGTGATCAATTCGGCCGAGGCACCCGCCTCGCGAAGCCCCTGGATCGCATCCTTGGCGGAGTCGCCAGCCGGGGTCACCAGGCGGCCACTGCCCAGGCGCGACTCGGCGCTCGACGCCAGTCGGTTGATGTTGACCGAGCGGCGCTTGTTGTCGAGATCCTTGGAAAGCTGCGCGATCTGGGCCGGCGGCAGCAGTGCATCTTTCTGCGCGGCCTCGAGCAGCGCTTGCGCGCGGTCGAAGTTCTGCGCGGCGAGCGTCGCCTGGATCTGCGCAAGCGCAGTCTGGGCGCGCATGGAATCGAGTCGGGCGTCGACCTCGACCAGGCGCTGATCGTTCGGATCGATGCTGCGCGCGGCTTCGAGCTCGGCGAGCGCATTGTCGAAGCGGCGCTCGTCGAGCGCGGTGCGGGCGCGCGCAATCAGCAGGCCGCCGAGGCGCTTCAGGCCTTCAGTGGCTTCGGCGTTGCCCGGATCGAGCTGCAGCACCGTGCGGAAATGTTCGAGAGCATTGTTCTTGGCAGGCTCGATGTAGCGGCGCTCGTCCATGGCGAGCCGCGCCTTCTCGAGCACTTCATCGAGCGAGGCGGCCGGAGCGGCCGCAGCCGCGGGAGCCTTGGCCTGAGCCGGAGCGCCCGCGGCCGGCGTTGCGGCGGAATCCGCAGCGGCGGGAGCCTGGGTGGAAGAGCCCTTCGACATGAAGAACCAGCCGCCAGCGGCCGCGGCGAGTACCGCGACCACGACGCCGATCATGACGGCCGGCGATTTGCCGGATTTCGCTTCGCCGCCCGAACTCGCGCCCGGGGTAGTGACCGCGCTCAGCGCGTCGGCCGTGGAGGAGATACGCGCCGCGTCATTGATCGCGCGCAGCATGTGACTGGATTCGACCGGAGACTCGACCAGCGCCTGAATTTCTCCTTCGAGCATCAGGGCGTCGACCATGCCGGCCGAGGCGGCATCGCGGATCGCGATGACGACGGGGTTGTGCGGGCTGGCGGAAATTGGGGCGAAGTCTTCCGGACTCATGCCGCGCAGGTCGGCAACCAGGATGGTGCGCGTGCCCGGCTTGAGCATATTGGCGGCGGAACTGAGGCTGTCCGCGTGCCGTAACTGGCAGGTTGATTCGAGCATGGGCCCGAGCTGCGCCCACAAATCGAGGTCAGGCGTGGCGATGAGCGCCAGCGGACGTTTCGATTTGAATGAGCTGGCTCCCATATTGCTGCCTTTGGCTGTGGTGTCATTTTGCGCGGTCGCGCCGATTTCCGAACGTGCTTGCATGGACCCTCGACCTCTCATCGGACTGGTTGCGACGATGGCTCTTCCTCGCGTTGACGGGGCATTCTTGGCCCGTCTCCGGGGAACGACAGTGAGGGGCAGTATTAAGTCAGTGCGTTGCCGGTGATCGGCACTGAGTCACATCCGGCACACGGAAACCCCTCAAGAACAGCCGGTTCGCGACCTGGATCACAAATGGTGCATGGGGACATTCCCGGTCCCCGGCGCAAAAGGGGACACACCTCTCGAAAGCGCTGTAAGCCTTTAAATGCAGTATAAAACCGCATGCCAGGTGCGTCCTCGTTTGCCGAAACGAAGAATGTCCCGATTGTCTCCCGGAGCCCTCCTAGTTAGGTACGCGCCGGATCTGCGCGCCGATCTGCGCCAGTTTTTCCTCGAGCGCCTCGTAGCCACGATCGATGTGGTAGATGCGCTCGATTTCCGTCCTTCCTTCGGCCACCAGGCCCGCCAGGACCAGGCTGGCCGAGGCGCGCAGGTCTGTGGCCATGACCGGCGCCGCGGTGAGCTTGGGCACGCCCCTGATGATGGCGGTATTGCCCTCGAGGCGAATCTCCGCACCCAGCCTTCGCATCTCGAGCATGTGCATGAAGCGGTTCTCGAAAATCGTCTCGACGATCGTGCCGACACCATCGGCGATCGTATTCAGTGCCGCGAACTGCGCCTGCATGTCGGTGGGAAACGCCGGATACGGCGCGGTGCGCACATCCACCGACTTCGGCCGTTTGCCTTTCATGTCCACTTCGACCCAGTTCGACCCGACGCCTACCGTCGCGCCCGCTTCGCGCAGTTTCCCGATGACGGCGTCCAGGTGTTCGGGATTCACGTTCTTGACGCGCACCAGTCCCGAAGTAATGGCACCGGCCACGAGATAGGTACCTGCCTCAATGCGATCCGGCTGCACCTCGTAGCTCGTCGCGTGCAGCTTCTCCACGCCCTGGATCACGATCTTGTCGGTTCCGGCGCCCTGGATTTTCGCGCCCATGGAGATCAGGAAGTTGGCGAGGTCGACCACTTCGGGTTCGCGCGCGGCGTTTTCGATGATGGTTTCACCGTCGGCGAGCGTCGCCGCCATCATGAGGTTTTCGGTGCCGGTGACGGTAACGGTGTCGAGGTTCAGGCGCGCACCCTTCAGTCGCCCGGCGCGCGCGCGGATGTATCCGCTATCGATTTGAATGTCGGCACCCATCGCCTGCAGGCCGGCGACGTGGATGTTCACCGGCCGCGCGCCTATGGCACAGCCACCGGGCAGCGACACGTCGGCCTTGCCGAAACGCGCGAGCAGTGGCCCGAGCACCAGGATCGACGCGCGCATGGTCTTCACCAGTTCGTATGGCGCGAAACACTCGCGTGTCGTCGTCGGATCGATCTCGATGCGCATCTTCTCGTCGATGGTGACCGAGACGCCCATGCGGCCTAACAACTCGATCATGGTGGTGACGTCCTGCAGGTGCGGAACGTTGCGAATGGTCACCGGGCCATCGGCGAGCAGGGCTGCCGCGATGATCGGCAAAGTCGCGTTCTTGGCGCCGGAAATGCGCACCTCGCCCTCGAGGGCGATACCACCGTTGATCTGCAGCTTGTCCAAAAATCGTCTCCCTATCCGCGTGCGCGAAATTCCTCGGGCGTCAGCGCTTCGATGGACAGGGCATGGATTTCCCTGCCCATAAGCGCGCCGAGAGCCTGGTACACGAGCTGGTGTCGCGCGATCGGCCGCAGGCCCGCGAACTGTGCCGAAACGATCTGCGAAGCAAAATGGGTGTTGTCGTCGGACTCCACTCGCACCGCAGCGCCTGGTATTCCGGCCCGGATGAGGTCGGCGATACGGTCCGGGGTCATGACACTCGAGTTCATCGCGTTATCTTAAGCGTTATGATCGACGCATGAATGCCCAGCTAAAGACGGATCCGGCCTCGCTGATCGCCGCCGGACGCCGGGCGCTCGAGATCGAGGGCCGGGCCATCGGGGCGCTGGTGCCGCGCCTCGACGCAAGTTTTGCGCGTGCCTGCGCCATATGCCTCGAATGCCACGGCCGGGTCATCGTCAGCGGCATGGGCAAATCCGGTCACATTGCCGGGAAAATCGCGGCCACGCTGGCCTCCACGGGCACTCCGTCTTTCTTCATGCATGCCGCCGAGGCCAGCCATGGCGACATCGGCATGATCACGCGCGACGACGCGCTGCTGGCCATATCCAACTCCGGCGAAACCGGCGAAGTGCTGCTGATGATCCCGCACCTGTCTCGCCTGGGGGTGCCCATCATTTCCATGACCGGGAATCCGGCGTCGTCACTGGCGCGCGCCTCCACGGTCCACCTCGATGTGAGCGTCGCGGAGGAAGCCTGCCCGCTCAACCTCGCCCCCACGGCCAGCACCACAGCCACGCTCGCCATCGGCGACGCGCTGGCGGTCGCCCTGCTCGAAGCACGCGGCTTCACCTCCCAGGATTTCGCTCGCTCCCATCCCGGTGGCGCGCTCGGCCGCAAGCTGCTGCTGCACGTTGCCGATGTCATGCGCACGGGTGAAGACCTGCCGGTCATCGGTCCGGAGAAATCGCTGGCCGACGGACTCGTCGTGATGTCGAAGAAGGGCCTGGGGATGTGCGTCGTCATCGAAGACGGGCGCCTGCTCGGCGTGTTCACCGACGGCGACCTGCGCCGCGCGCTCGACCGCGAATCCAATGTCCACAAGACGACGATGCGCGATGTCATGACTTCGCCCGGCAAGCGTGTAAGTGCCACGGAACTGGCTGCCGAAGCGGCCCATCTCATGGAGAAGCACCGCATCACCGCGCTTCCGGTGGTCGATGCACAGGGCGTGCTGGTCGGTGCGCTCAACGTGCACGACCTGTTGCGCGCCGGAGTGCTGTGAGCGGCGCAGCGCGGGACCCGGCTGCGCTCGCGCGCGTGCGCCTGCTGGTGCTGGATGTGGATGGAGTACTCACCGACGGGCGGCTTTTCTACGGCCCGAAGGGCGAGCTGCTGAAGACTTTCCATGTGCGCGACGGTCACGGCATCAAACAAGTCGCAGCGGCTGGCATCACCGTCGCCATCATCTCCGGGCGCAAATCCGCCGCGGTGCTCCGCCGCGCAAGAGAACTGGGCATTCGCCACGTCACGCAGGGCGCCACCGACAAACTGGCGGCGCTGCGCAAACTCGCAAAAGCCCGCGGCGTGTCGATGGACGAATGCCTGTGCGTGGGTGACGACACGCCGGACGCGCCGATCCTCGCCGCCGCAGGTGTGGGCGTCGCCGTGGCCGATGCGCACCAGGACGCGCTCGCGGCTGCGGACCTGGTCACCACGCGGGCCGGCGGACAAGGCGCGGTCCGCGAGGTCTGCGACTGGCTGATCGCGGCGCGCAAAGCCCCATGAAAAACTGGTCCCGCACATTGAAGTACGTGGCGGCCATCGCCGTGATCGCGGTGGCCTATTTCATCGGTACCCGGGGAACCGACGAGGACGACACGGATGCCGCGAACGCGACCGCGCCCGATCCCGGGTACGCCGCGCGCGACGCACAGCTCATCGAAACCGGCTACGACGGCCGCGAACGCTATCGGCTCAACGCGAGCGTCATCCGGCAGCGCACCGAATCCGGGGTCATCGAACTCGAGAACTTATCGATGAATTATCACGTCGAATCCGCAGGCGAGGCACCGGGAGGGCCGGCGTCCGCCGCTCCTGCGTCAGCCGATGTCTGGCACCTCACGTCAGATCACGGCGAGGTGCGCGCCAATGGCGATGACGTCCAGCTGACCGGAAACGTTCGTGTCGTCGGCCCGGCGCCGGGCACCGGCGAACCGTTGTCCCTGACCACTGAAAGCGTGCGCATCAATACTCCTACACAGTTCATCGAGACCAGCGCAGCGGTCAAGCTGCGATGGTCAGGACATGAACTCGATGCACGCGGAATGCAGGCCGATTTGAAGGCCGGCACGCTGCGTCTAGAATCGGATGTGAATGGCCACTTCTTCCCGAAATAGCTCCGCCCTCTTCCGGGCGACCACGGGCGCCCTGCTCGCCGCGGGATTGTTAGGCGTGGCCGAGGGCGCCGCAGCGCCATGCGCCAATCAGGAAATCGTGCTCGAAGGAAAGCCGCTCGAAATGGACTACCGCAACAACAACGCGGTGCTGCGCGACGTGGTGATCACCCAATGCAGCGTACGCATCCAGGCGGCCGTGGCGGACATCAAGGGCGGGCTCAATTTCGATAACAGCCACATGACCATTTCCGGTGACGTGCGCATCACGGCCGAAGGCGGCAGCCTGAGCTCCGACAAGGCCGTCGTCTCGTTTCGCAACAAGCTCATATCCGCGGCCACCATCACGGGCACGCCCGCACAGTTCGAGCAGAAGCGCGAGGATGGCACTACTGCGCGCGGCCGCGCCAACACCATCGACTACGATACTGCGAGCGGCACCGTGAGCTTCAACACCAACGCCTTTCTGTCTTATGGCCGCAATGAAGCCACCGGCCAGCAATTCTCCTACAACATCCGCACGCAGAGCTTGCAGCCGGGACAGGTGAAACCCGGCGCCAACACCGGCGACGGCCGGGTGCGCTTCGTGATCCAGCCGGACAAACCACTGACGATGCCCGACAAAGATAAAGACAAAGAGAAGAAACCGTGAGCGTGCTTCGGGCCACTCATCTCGCCAAAAGTTACAAGAAGCGCCAGGTGATCTCCGATCTCTCCGTCGAAGTGGAGAGCGGGCAGATCGTCGGCTTGTTAGGCCCGAATGGCGCCGGCAAGACCACGGCGTTCTACATGATCGTCGGCCTGGTGCCGCCCGACCGGGGTACGGTGACCATCGACGACCGCGACATCACGCATCTCCCGATGCACCAGCGCGCGCGTTCGGGCATCGGCTACCTGCCGCAGGAAGCTTCGGTTTTCCGCAAGTTGACAGTCGAAGACAACGTCATGGCGATACTCGAGACGCGTGACAACCTCGACGAAACCGCCCGGCAGGAGCGCCTGGAGCAGATCCTCGGGGAACTACGTATCGCGCACGTCCGCAAGAGCCTGGGGATGGCGCTGTCAGGCGGCGAACGCCGGCGCGTCGAAATCGCGCGTGCGCTGGCCGCGGAGCCCCGTTTTGTGCTCCTCGATGAACCGTTTGCGGGCGTCGACCCACTTTCGGTCATCGACATCCAGCGGATCATGACGGAGCTCACCGCCAAGGGCATCGGCGTGCTCATCACCGACCATAACGTCAGAGAAACCCTAGGTGTATGTGGGCGCGCATACATTGTTTCCGGAGGAACCGTTATCGCTTCAGGTTCTTCGGAAGAAATCCTTGCCAACCCCCAAGTCCGTGAGGTGTACTTGGGCCAGTCTTTCCGTATGTAGCGTTCCACTGCGGACGCGGAAAAAACTATTTCTTTCATAGCCTTGAGACACTCACGCCCGTGTCGATGATGAAGCCATCTCTGCAGCTGAAGCTGGGTCAGACGCTAACGATGACCCCGCAGCTGCAGCAGGCCATCCGTCTCCTGCAAATGCCTGCGCTGGAGCTGCAGGCGCACATCCGCGAACAGCTCGAAAGCAACGTCATGCTCGAGCCCGT
>DASQJS010000354.1:0-2218 GCA_035630995.1 Steroidobacteraceae bacterium
GTCGGCGGCACGTCTTCAGGCGAAGGCTACGCCGCCACGCTCCAGCGACTGAAACCCGGCATCGAGTGCGACATCGTGCGTCCGGCCGATGAAGAACCGAAACTGCCCGAGGGCATGGCGCTGGAGCACTATCACGGCGCCGTCATCACCGGATCGGCGCTGAACATCTACTCACGGGAAGCGGCCGTGGAACGCCAGATCGATCTCGCGAAGGCGGTTTTCGCCGCTGGCGTGCCATGCTTCGGCAGCTGCTGGGGACTGCAGGTGGGTGTCACCGCGGCTGGCGGCAGCGTGGTGCGCAATCCACGTGGCCGCGAGTTTGGATTCGGCCGGCGCATCACGCTCACGAGCCAAGGGCGGGATCACCCCATGTTTCTCGGCAAACCCGAGGTGTTCGAAGCCGCGACCGTGCACGTGGACACCGTGGAGTCCTTGCCGGCCGGCGCCACGCCGCTGGCTCACAACGACATGGGCTTGCAGGCAGCCGAGATCAAACTCAAGAAGGGTAGTTTCTGGGGTGTTCAATATCACCCCGAGTACAGTTGCGCGGAAATCGCGGCGATGGCGCGGCGCTACGCCGACGTGCTGATTCGTGACGGTCTCGTGAAGGACCAGGCGGAGCTCGATGTGCTGGCCGCGGACCTCGTGGCGTTGGACAAACATCCCGACGACGCTCGTCTCGCGTGGCGCTTCGGTGTGGGTCCTTCGATCACCGATCCGGGCATCAAGCTCGCCGAGCTGCGCAACTGGCTGGACCGGCAGGTGTTGAAGTAGCCACTGTCATTCCACTGCAACGATTTCGCGGTGGACTATGCCTCAACTGGTTAGGAGGCATATTTGAGAATCCTCATTGTCACAGATGCCTGGGAGCCCCAGGTCAACGGCGTGGTGCGCACGCTCAAGACCACCGCCCGTGAACTGACGAAGATGAATCACGAGGTGCGGTTCCTCACGCCGCTCGACTTCCGCACGCTGCCTTGTCCGACCTATCCCGAGATCCGCCTGTCACTGTTTCCGCAAGGCGGTGTAAACCGGCTGATTCGCGAGTTCGACCCCGACGTGTTGCACATCGCCACCGAAGGTCCGTTGGGGCTGGCGGCGCGGCGCTTCGCACTGCGCAACGAATTTCCGTTTACCACCGCCTATCACACGCGCTTCCCCGAATACGTGCACGCGCGGTTCCGGCTGCCGCTGTCGTGGAGCTATGCGTGGCTGCGGCACTTCCACGGGCCTTCGAAGGGCGTGATGGCGCCCACTCAGGTGGTGGTCGATGACCTCAAGGCCAATGGTTTCACCAACACGAGGCTCTGGTCGCGCGGTGTGGACACCGACGTGTTTCATCCGCAGCCGAGCAAGCGGCTCGACAGCACGCCACCGATTTTCCTCTACGTCGGCCGCGTCGCGGTCGAGAAGAACGTCGAGGCCTTCCTCGAACTCGATCTGCCCGGATCCAAATGGGTGGTGGGTACGGGGCCGGCGCTCGAGCGGATCCGGACGCGTTATCCGCGCGTGAACTACCTGGGTTTGCTGGATCGCGAAGAACTGGCGAAGGTCTATGCCGCTGCCGACGTGTTCGTGTTCCCGAGCAGGACCGACACCTTTGGTCTCGTGTTGTTAGAGGCCATGGCCTGCGGTCTGCCCGTGGCGGCATATCCGGTCACCGGTCCGCGGGACGTGATCGGCGATTCGAAGGCAGGAGTGCTCCACGAGGATCTGCGCACCGCGTGCCTGGGCGCCCTGAAACTCGATCGCGCCGATGCGCTCGCGAGGGCTGGGCTGTTCACCTGGCGCGCGGCCACCGAGCAATTCCTGGGCCACCTGCACCCGCGCAAGCGCACCTCGGCGATGCCCGCATATGCGTGATTCCTGAGGGCAAACAATCAGTTGCGTTCCTTGCGTTGTGATTGCGCGCGAAGTTCTCCCGGAAAGCTTCGCCGCTGCTGAAAGCGTTTCACTTGCGGGCCATCCGAGCGCTCGGCCTATACTCGGTCCCGAAAAAGGGGACAGATCTATTTTTCTGTTCCCAGGCAACTAGAACAATAAGCAAGGGGCAGAAAAATAGATCTGTCCCCTTTTTCGGGGAGTCTTTACGCATGAACGAGCAATCATCGTCCGGCGGCGTCAGCTATAAGCAGGTCGGCGCGGACTATTTCGAGAAGCGCGGTCTCAAGCGCTACGCCAAGGTGTGGTCGTTGTGGGCTCTCGGCGTCGGCGCCGT
>DASQJS010000355.1:0-3617 GCA_035630995.1 Steroidobacteraceae bacterium
GTCGGTTCGCGCGGTAAAGGCGTTGCCCAGCGATCTGAATAACCAGTATGTGCCGGACGCGAAGGTCCGGTACGTGCTGCGCGACCAGGCGGGTCCGGTGTGGCTGCGCGGCAAGCGCTCGGCAGTCGTGAATACCGATGACAAAAGCACCTACGTATTTTTCGGAAAGCTGCAGCCCATAGAAACTCCGGCCATGGTCGGTTTCGTCGATCCGCAATTGCCCGAATGGATCCGCGGCTCACTCGCGCAGTCCATCCCCGACATTCTGGCGCGCTACACGCAGGAGCTTGGTGCGCCGCCCGGCGGCAAGCCCACCATCATGCTGAGTTGGGCCGGCCCGACACCGGGGCTCACGAGCCGCGCGGGCAGCGTGCTGCCCGGGCTCATCGTCCTCACCTACGAGGGCTCGGGAGTGCTCTCGGAAGACGAAGGCGCGCGCGTCGAGGGCCTTCAGTTCATTGCCCACGAAGCAGCGCATTTCTGGCTCGGGCAGACGGTTGCCTATGAATACGCGCGCGACGCCTGGATCACCGAAGGCGGCGCGGATTTATTGGCCATGCGGCTCACGGCACTCGAGCATGCCGCTTACGACTGGCGCGACGACTTCAACAATTCGATCGAGGAGTGCGTGAACCTCACGAAGCGGCGCGGCATCGAGTCCGCGCGCGACCGCAATGAGAATCGCGCGTACTACGCCTGCGGCGCCGTTTTCGGACTGATCGCCGAAAGCGCGTCCGGCAAATCCTTCTTCAGATTCGTGAAGAACCTCGTCGACGCCAACCGCGTGGACGGCATCGTGTCGCGCTCCGAGTGGCTGGCGGCGCTCGACGCCGCGTCGCGGAAGCCCGACCTGAGCCGCGACATCGCGCGGATGCTGGACCGGGGAGTGCCCGATCCGAAAACGTTCATCGCGGAGCTGTTCACGCGCGCCGGCGTTGTGCACAGCATTGACGCCGAGGGCATGCCACGCCTGCCCTGAACCGCTCCTCTCATCTAAACCCCTCCCAAGATGGCGCACGAACGAGAACCGGAAACGCCTGCCGTCTGTGCTCCTACAGAAAACTGTGCACGAATTCCCCCCCTGCAACGAGTGCAGTGGCAAATTGACGCCATGCATTCGCGTTGCAAATCCTGCCTGTATTGCGGTCTCGTCAACTACATGACGCTCGGCGACCCGCCGCCCGTCACCCGCTGGAAGCGGCCGGTGTTGCTCGTGGCCGGCATTGCGCTGGCGGTCTCGACCGTGCTCGCGTTGCGATTCGCCTGGGAACGGCCTGACGGCATGTTCTTCGCGTCCGTGTCGGCACTGCTCAACATCATCGCGTTGCTCGGCGTCGCGATCGCGGTTCGCGGCTGCGATGCGTGCGTGGCGCGCTACCTCGGGAAGACTCTGTGACCAAGCGCCCGACCGCCGTCTGCAAGGCCAAGAGCCGGCGCAAGGTGAAGAAGAAGGGTCCGCTTGGTTTGCGGCCGCCACCTCGATCTGCCTGCCGCTACGCCTCCATCTGGCAGTGCGGAGGCTACGGCGAGCGCTCACGGCGTATGGCCTCTGTTGCCCGCTGACTCGGTTCGCTGATTCAATGCGCTTCCCGTGGAAGCGCCAACCAATCTTGAATTCTGGAATCGCGCGGCGACCACCCGCCAGTTCACGCACACGCTCGCATGCCCGATACAGCAGCCCGGAAGAATCTGCTGGGCGAATTCAAACGCGTGCTTCGTCCCGGCACTCCAACGAAGTACGCGACCGAGCTCAATGGGCTTACGATGAACGGCAACCCGGTGCGCATCCTGCAGCTCTGGGCGCGATCAACCTGATCGGAGAGTCGGATGAAGAGATTTCTGGTTGGGGTCTTGATGTCATTGACGGTGGTCGTCGCCCACGCCGCCGGGCCGGCCGCCGGCGACTGGCCTAACTACGGCCGCACGCCGGGTGGCGACCGGCATTCGCCGCTCGCGCAGATCGATCGCGCCAACGTGGGCAAACTCACGCTCGCCTGGGAATACAAGACCGGCGAAGTCGAGATCAAGACGGGGAATCCGACCGCGCTCGAGGCTACCCCGCTCGTCATCGACGGCGTGATGTATCTGTCCACGCCGCTCGGCAAGGTCATCGCGCTCGATCCGGTAACGGGCAAGCAACGCTGGGTGCGCGACGTTGGCGTGAAGCGCGACCGCTACTTCGGTGACTGGGTCAGCCGCGGTGTCTCGTACTGGCAGGATTCGCGCGCAAAAGAGGGGGCGGTGTGCGCCCGGCGCATATTCTTCGGCGTCGTCGACGCGCGCATGGTGGCGCTGGATGCGACCAGTGGGGAGTTCTGCCGGGATTTCGGCACGGGCGGCGAAATCAACCTCGTGCCGCTGCTGCGTAACAAACAATCCTATGGCGACGAATACGAGCAGACCTCGCCGCCCGCGGTGATTGGAGATCTTCTCGTCGTCGGTTCCGCGATTGCGGACAACAACTCCACCGTCGGCGCGACTGGCGAAGTCCGCGCATTCGATACGCGAACCGGCGCATTGCGCTGGACCTGGAATCCCGTGCCACAAGATCCCGCCGATCCGGCGTACAAGACGTGGGCGGGTTCGGCAGCGCATCGCACGGGAGGCGCAAACACCTGGTCCATCATTGCGGCCGATCCCAAGCGCGACCTCATCTTCCTGCCTACCTCGAGCCCCAATGTCGACTACTACGGCGTCACGCGCCTCGGCGACAACCGCTACGCCAACTCCGTGGTCGCGCTGCGCGCGTCGACGGGAAAAATCGTCTGGCATTTCCAGACCGTGCACCACGATCTGTGGGACTACGACAATGCCTCGCCACCGGCGCTCATCACGTTGCCGGACGGTCGGGCCGCCGTGCTGCAGGGGACCAAGACGGCCCAGTTGTTCGTGCTCGATCGCGAGACCGGCGCACCGTTGTTTCCCGTCGAAGAACGCGCCGTGCCCAAAAGCGACATCCCGGGCGAGGTCACTTCACCCACACAGCCACTGTCGTCGATGAGCACGGGGTTCCGTACCCTGACGGCGGCCGATATCTGGGGCGCAACTCCCGAAGATCTCGCGGAATGCCGCGCACGATTCGCAACCCTGCGCTACGACGGACCTTTCACGCCGCCTTCCGAACGCGGCTCGGTGCAGGTGCCGGCCAACATCGGCGGCGCGCACTGGGGCGGCGTTGCCTACGACAGCGACCGCGGCATCGCCATCGTGCCTAACAACCGCCTGGCCGCGGTGGTCAAGCTGATTCCGCGCGAGACCTGGAAGGTGATGCGCGAGAAGCTGACCAGTGGCGAGCGCGTCGGCAAGGAATTCACCGACATGCAGGGCACGCCCTACGTCATGCAGCGGGAGATCTGGCTGTCGAGCAAACGGTCGCCGTGCACGGCGCCGCCGTTCGGCACGCTCACCGCCTTCAGCCTCAAGACCGGCAAGACGCTATGGGACGTACCGCTGGGTACCAGCGAAGGTCTCGACACGATCGGCATTCCTTCGTTGCCGGCCGGCACGGGCATGGCCAACCTGGGCGGCGCCATCACCACTGCAGGTGGGGTCGTTTTCATCGGCTCAACCCTGGACGCGTATGTCCGCGCGTTCGATGTCGAGACGGGCAGGGAACT
>DASQJS010000356.1:0-12810 GCA_035630995.1 Steroidobacteraceae bacterium
CCGAATTACCCGAACGGCTCCGTGGATACCCGCATGCTGGCCCAGGCGTCGAAGGCGCTGATGGTCTACAACGAGGGCCGCTTGTACGACGAGGGAGAGCCGGTGTACGTCGTCGGCAGGTGCAAGCCGTACGCGTCGTCGATGATTTCGCCGTATTCGAAGTACTGAATCCCGGGGGATCAGGGCCGGGCGAAAACCTCGGCCCTGGTCGAAGCCCAGAGGATCAGCAGCGAGGCGCCGAGCACCGGTAGCAAGGCGCCGGCGCAGACGATGAGTGCGATCAGCGGCGCATGGATCCTGAATCCCTCGACGCGCGAGGCGGGTATACCGAGTGAACCCTCGGGCCGGCGCCGCCACCACATCACCACGGCCGAGACGCACATCGTGATCAGGCCAAGCGCGGTGAACAAGCCGAGCAGCTGATTGGCCAGCCCGAAGAGCTGGCCCTCATGCGCGGCGATGCCGACGCCGATCACGCGGTCTATGGCCGCTTTCTCGCCGAAGCCGTGATCCCGCAGCACTTCGCCGCTTCGCGCATCCAGCTCGAGCTCGCGCACCCGCGGGCGGTTCTGCGTTTCGGCGCGCACGCGCCAGAATGGGGTGTGCTCGTTCGGTAGATAGACGCGCACCGGGGGATCGAGATTGAGCGGCGACACTCGTTTGGCGATGTCGTCGAGCGAGACGGGCGTCGTGATCGACTCCGCCGCGGCTTCAGCGCGATGCTGGGTGTGTTCGTCGACCGTGGAAAGTGCCCACTCCTGCTTTTCGGGCGTCAGCAGCGCGCGGGTTTTCGAAAGGCCGGCGCCCCACACCGTGGTCCACGGTAACGCGGTGATCAGCAGGAACATGGCGAAGGCAGATACCCAGATGCCGGTCACGGCGTGCAGGTCGCGCCAGAACACGCGTCGGCCCGCGCTCGCGCGCGGATACAAGACGCCGGCGATGCCGCGGACATCGCGTGGCCACCAGAGATAGAGGCCGGTGCCCAGCATGACGATGGCCCAGCTGGCCGCGAGCTCGATGAGGATGGCGCCTGGGCGTCCGGCCAGCAGTTCGGCGTGGATCATCCGGACGATCTCGGTGAGCCGGTGGGTGTGCGGTACGGACTTGAGTACGGCCAGCGTTTCCGGGTGCACATAGACAATGAGTCCGGTGCCCTCGGGTGAATAGAGGTGCACGCGCACCGCATCATCCGGTTCGCGCGGGATCTCGTAAACGAACAGCTTCGAACCGGGCACCGAGGCGATGGCGGCGGCAATGTGCGCCTCACCCGGCGCGCGCGCGCCGGTCACTTTCAGGGAGTCCACGCCGCGGTCGGCGAAGGCGTCGATCTGCGGCTTGAAGAGGTAAATGGAGCCGGTCAGGGCCAGCACCACCACGAACGGGATGCAGAACATCCCGGCGTGGAAATGCCAGCGCCACAGGGCGCGGTAGGTGAGGTTCATGGTGCCGGGTGGGGAGTCTGGGGAGTGGGAATGTTCACGTTTACGACGCGTTCACAGATTCTCATAAGGTGACCACCCGCCGACACTGCATCCCTCAGTGTTGGCGAAGAGGTGGGTGTGCCTCGCAGATTGCGAATTCATGTTCCCGGCGGCTTTTATCACGTCACGCTTCGTGGAAATCACCAGCAGGATATTTTCCGCTCGGATGGCGACCGCCAACTTCTCAATGCCATCGTGGCGCGGGCCATCGAGGCGTACGGTGCCCGCATTCATGCCTACTGCTGGATGTCGAATCACCTGCATTTCTTGCTGCAAGTCGGTGATCAGCCACTCGGGAACGTGGTGCGGCAGATCGCTTCAGGCTACGCGCGCGCCTTTCAGCAAAAGCTGCCCACGACCGGTCACCTGTTCGAGCGCCGACATCACGCTTCGCTCGTCGATGTGGACTCGTATCTCCTGGAACTGCTGCGGTACATCCACCTTAATCCCGTGCGGGCGAATCTCGTTTCGAGACCGGCGGAGTATCGCTGGTCGAGTCACCTGGCTTACGCGGGACGAAAGGCCGCTGAACCGTGGCTAACCACCAGTTTTGCGCTCGCCATGTTCAGTGAGGATGTTCGCAGTGCACACGCGGCTTATGGCCGCTTCATGGAGTGCCCCTCGACATTCGGGCTCGAAGAGTCGTTGCCTTCAATCAAGGCAATTTCCACCGAACCTCGTCCCCTCGATCAAGTTCCATCGGCGTCGATCGCGGTGATCCCGCGGCAGACGTTGGCACAGATCATTGATGAAGGCTGCCGGCGCTTTGGGGTTCTCGAGCAGGACCTTCCCACCGCCAGCCGGGACCCGCTCCTGGTGCAAGCGCGGGCCTGGATTGCGCGGGAGGCGTTGGAACGCCGGGTTTCGACCCTGTCCGCCGTGGCCCGCGCACTGGGACGAGACCGCGCCACGTTGCGCTTCGGCATTCGCCTTCGCCGGTCTTCAGGGTAATTCGGGGACATTCCGCGCAACCGGGGCCCCAGAAACGCCACTCCCCACTTTCCCCACCCGGCACCCTGAAGTATCCTTCGCGGCCTCAATCGAGACCCTCGGCAGTCGCGTAGCTCAGTGGTAGAGCACCTCCTTGACATGGAGGTGGTCGGTGGTTCGATCCCACTCGCGACTACCAAATCACTTACCCGGTGCGCCCATGTGGCCCTACGGCGATTTTCCGCTGTTGGCTGCACGCTCTTCGAATCATTATCGGAGAGTCGCATGCTCAAGTTCCTAGGCAGCACCGTTGGCATCATCTTTCTCATCGGTCTCGTTGTGGTCATCCTGTTGCTCAAGTTCATCTTCTGAGGTGCCGGCGGGTGTGCGCGCAATCCCGCTGACAATCGTCCTGCTGTTCGGCTCAGCTGTCGCGGCCGCGGCGGGCGTCAAGATCGAGATCAACGGCCTGCCCGAAGAGCAGCGCGAGGCCGTGCGCGCGTCCCTCGAGCTCAACAACTACGACAAGCGCGACATCTCGCCTGCCGAATTGCGCGCCGCATACCGCAAGGCCGACGAACAGATCAAGAGTGCGCTCGAACCTTTCGGTTTCTACGACCCCAGGATCACTCCACATCTGACCGGCGATGAAGCCAACGGATGGACCGCGAGGTTCGACGTGGTGCCCGGCGATCCGGCAATCGTCCGCGTGGCGAAAGTGGAGGTAGCGGGCGAGGGCAAGGAACAGCGGCGCGTCGCCGAGGCGGTGAGCGCGTTTGTGCCCAAGGTCGGTCAGCGGTTCGATCACGCCACGTACGAAGCCAGCAAGGCCGTGGTCGACACGAGCCTGCGCGGCGCAGGTTTTCTCGACGCGAAGTACCTGACCCGCCGGGTGACCGTGCGGCCGGAGGAACAATCCGCCGACATCGATCTCACCTGGGAGAGCGGCATTCGCTACAGGTTCGGCGCCGTGCGCTTTTCGGGTGATGCGCCGTTCCCCGAGGAATTCCTGCGTGAGTTCGTGTCATGGGACGAAGGCGCCTACTTCAACTCCGAACAGGTGCTCAACCTGCAGCAGCGGCTGGTGGATGCCGATTACTTCGAGCTGGTGTCGGTGCAGCCGGCGCTCGACGAGAAGAAGGACGGCACGGTGCCGCTCGACATACTGCTGAAACGCGACGAACGCACGGTGTACTCCGGTGAGGTCTACTACAGCACCGACTTCGGCGGTGGCGTGCGGTTGGGCGCGGATCGCCGCTGGCTCAACAGGAAGGGGCACAAGGCCGGCGCGAAGGTCGAATACTCGGAGCGCCTGCAGGAAGCGGAGGTGCACTACAAGATTCCGCTTCCGGGGCGTGAAGACAGGACGTACAACTTCGGCGTGGGCTATCGCGACGAGACCACCGACGTCAATCGCTCACAGAATTTCCAGATTGCGGCCACGCGTTCGGAGAAGCGCTGGCATGGATTCACGCGCACGCTGGGATTGAAATACCTGGTCGGCGACTTCGAGATCGGCCAGGACGAAGACAATCTGGAGTACGGAAACTCCAATCTCCTGTTCGCCGAAGGCACGCTGAGCCGGCGCCGCATCAACGACAGGCTGGCGCCGCGGAAAGGCTACGTGCTCGAGTTCGGTGGCCGGCTCGCGGCCGAAGCGCTCGTCTCGGATACGGATCTGGCACAGGTTTTCGGCAGGATCACGTGGCTGATTCCGCAGGGTGAGCGCGGTCGCTTCAAGTTGCGCGGCGAGGCGGGCGCCATGAGCGTCGGCAACTTCGATGCGCTGCCGCCCGACCTGCGGTTTTACGCCGGCGGTGACCGCTCGCTTCGCGGTTTCGACTATCACGATATCGGCGAGGTCAGCGCGAACGGCAATATCATTGGCGGCGAATTTCTCGCCATCGCCAGCGCCGAATACGAGTACTACTTCACCGAGGACTGGGGTGCGGGGGTGTTCGTCGACGCGGGTGATGCATTCACCAACGGCTTCAGTCTGAACGTCGGTGCTGGCCTCGGCATTCGCTGGCGTTCGCCGCTGGGGCCGATTCGTGTCGACGTGGGGTTCCCCGTGCAATCGGACCTTCCCACCGCCACTTCGTGGCGGCTGCACGTGTTGCTGGGGCCGGACCTGTGAAGGCGCCGCCGTTCAAGAAAATTCTTCTGTGGAGTGGCGGCTCGCTCGCGCTGCTTCTGCTGCTGGTGGCGGCGTTGCTGGCCTGGTTGTTGTTCACGACACCGGGCGCTCGCTGGGTGGCGAGTACGGTCACTTTGCGGTTCGCACCGCAGGTGAAATACGCGCGCATCGACGGAACGATCGCGGGCGAGCTCACCGTGACGGACCTGCAGTTCGATGGCGGCGCCGACAAGGCGCGAATAAGAATCCAGTCCATAACCGTCGATCCGACGTTGATGATGTTGTTCTCGCGTGCGCTGCGCATCGACAACGCGCGCGTGTCCGGACTGACCCTGATCCTGCCACCCGAGAAGGATGAGCCCGAGCCCGAAGAGCCGCTGTGGATCGAACCGCCGCTCGACCTGACGGTCAACGACTTCCTGCTGACCGATGCGACTATCTACCGGGAGAACGAGAAACTCGCGACGATCAGGCGCGCGGAACTCAGTGCACGATGGAAGTCGCGCGAGCTGATCATCGAGACGCTGACAGTGAAACCCGGCGACATCGAAGGCGACTTCGTGGTGTCGGGGCGTATTGCCCCCGAGGGGGACACCGTGCGCCTTGCGTTGAAGGCGCAGTGGAAAGAAGTCGTGGTTCCGGAGAATCTGGCCGGCCGCGTACTCGCCAGTCACGGCGGCATCGACATCGAGGGCACGCCGAAGGCCTATGCCGTGAAAGGCGCGCTCGATATCGGGCCGCCCGACGAGCTCGTTCATGTGCTGATCGATGCATCCGGGACTGACAAGCGCGCGGATCTGCGTCAGCTCGAGCTGCGCCAGAGCGCAGGACATCTGGCGTTGAGCGGGACGGTCGAATTCAAGCCCGTCGCGTGGTCGTTGTACGCCAAGGCGAGCGACTTCAATCCCGGCGCGTTGTTTGCCGGGTGGCCAGGGCGCTTGACCATCGATGCCAGCACGCGAGGTTTGCTCGCGGAGGCTGGGCCGCGCGGCGATCTGCAGATTGCGACGCTTTCGGGCACGTTGCGCGGACGGCCGATCGCGGGCGAGGGCGAAATCGAGTTCGAAGCCCCGTCGAAATTTGCAGGTGACCTGCGCGTGTCCTCGGGCAAGAGCCGCGTCACCGTGAAGGGATCGAGCGGCGATCGCCAGCAGATCGATGCGACCGTGGATCTGGCCGTGGCCTCGCTCAACGACTGGGTTCCGGACACGCGAGGTAGTTTGGCGGGCCGCTTCACCATTCGCGGAGAATGGCCAAAACTCACGATTGCGGGCAGCGCCGACGGCAAGTCTCTCGGCATGGGTGAGAACGAGATCGCGAAGCTGCACGTCGATGCGACGGTGGCGAGCCCGCTGGATCCGGATGGCGAATTGCAGGCCGTCGCGACACAGATAACCCTCGGCGGCCGGATGCTTGCCAAGGTGACGCTGGATGCGACCGGCAACCAGGCAAAGCATCGCGTGGCGGTCAGCGCGGATAGCGAGCAGTACGACGGGACGGTGGAGCTCGCGGGTGGATTGACGAAAAGGGGCTGGAGCGGCGAGCTCACGAGATTGCAGCTGGAAGCGGTGGATATCGGCACCCTCACGCTGCGCGAACCGTCACGCGTCGTCTACGACGCCGGCAACTTCTCACTTTCCCAGACCTGCCTTGAAGACCTGCCCACGGTGTTGTGCTCGGCCATGAAGTTCGAGGCGTCAGGCGCGCTCGATGCAGGTTATTCGTTCGAGCGCGTGCCGCTGAAGCTGGCCAATGCGCTTGCGCCGGACGCGTTGGCCGGCGAGTTGCAGGGCGACGTACAGGGTCATGGCCGCGTACGCCGCGACGCCAATGGACAGTGGATAGGCGATCTGGCCGTTACCTCGGAATCCGCGAGAATGGTGCTGGCTCAAGGCGAGGACCAGAGCGAGTCGGCTGCGGCGGCAACCAAGCTGGCGACCGAAGGGTCCTTGCTGATCTACGAAAACCTCGGCTTGCAGGCGGATTTTGCGGGCATGAAGGCCAATGCGAAGCTGTCTGCAAAGCTCGCTCACGGTGGCTACTTGAACGTGTCGATGACGGTTTCCGATCTGAATGCGCCGGCGCCGCGCCTCGCGGGGCTGATCCAGGCGACCATGCCGACACTCGCGCCGTTTGGTGTATTCGTGCCCGCCGTGGCGAACCTCGATGGCGCGGTGAATGCTGAAATCGAAGTGGGTGGAACGACAGCCAAGCCGGAGTTCACCGGCAACGTCGATGCCACGAAGTTGCAGGCGGATCTCGGTGCGCTCGGCATCAAGTTGCGCGACGGCCGGTTGCTTGGTGAAGCGCGCCGCGACGGCGGATTCAAGCTCGCGGGTAGCGTGGCGTCCGGCAAGGGCCACATCGAGCTCGACGGCGCGATGGACGAACGTGGCGTGATCGAGGCGAAGATCATCGGCCAGAACTTCCTCGCGGCGGATATTCCCGCGGCAAATGTCGTCGTGACGCCCGACCTCACGCTCACTGGAGACCCGAAGGGCTATCTATTGCGTGGCGAGGTGAACATTCCGAGCGCCGTAATCAACCTGCAGAAGTTTCCGCAGGACCAGGCGCCCGGCGTGTCACCCGACGTGGTGGTGATCCGCAATGGCAAGGAAGTGGTGGACGAGGAGAGGGCGAAGTCGCTGCCGCTCACGGCGGTGGTGACGGTGAATCTCGGCGATGACATCAAGGTGACCGGATACGGGCTCGATGCGACGGTCACCGGGCAACTGACGGTGCGTGAGGCGCCGGACACGCCAACAACCGGTTCCGGCCAGGTCTCAGTGGCCGGGCGGTATGAGGCGTACGGTCAAAAACTCAACATCGAGGACGGGCGGCTGTTGTTCGCCGGCACACCGCTCGACAATCCACGGCTCGCCATCACCGCGATGCGCAAGGTCGACGAGAACCTCTCGACGGGCGTGCGCATCGCCGGAACGGCGAAGCGACCGATCATCACAGTGGTGTCGAGCCCGGAAGTGGGCGAGGCGGACGCGTTGTCGTACCTGGTGACGGGCCGCTCACTGTCGGAGGTTGGCAGCGCCAGCGGTAGTTCGCAGGATGCGCTCAACTCCGCGCGGCAATCGTTGTCGGGTGCCGGAGCGGGGCTCGTGGCCAAGCGCATCGGCGCGCGGCTCGGCCTCGATGAGGCGGGTGTCGAGGAGAACGACTTGATCGGCGGCTCGGCGCTCACCATCGGCGAATATCTCTCGCCGCGGTTGTACCTGAGTTATGGCGTTGGGCTGTTCGAACCCGGCGAGGTCATCGCACTGCGCTACAAGCTGACTGAAGACGTGGGTGTGCGCATCCAGCGCGGCACTGAAGAGACGCGCACCGGCGTGGAATACCGCATCGAGAAATAACGGTGCCAGGCACCGTTTCCTAGATAATGGTGCCAGGCACCGTTTCCTAGGAATCGGTGCCTGACCCCATTTTTGTGATGATGGCCTTGGTCAGGGCCTGCTCGCGCTTCCAGTAACCCGCCCACGGGTCCTTGCGAAGCTTTGCCACTCGCGCGGGTACGTTGAGCAGATTGAAGTGCGTGCCGCGGATGTCCTCGTCGATCTCGTCCCACGCGACCGGAGTGGAGACGCCGACGCCGGGCCGCCATCGCGGTGAGAACGCGGCGACCGCCGTGGCGCCGAAGCCGTTGCGCAGATAGTCGACGAAGATCTTGTTCTTGCGATTACGTTCGCCGGTCTTGGACGTGAACATGGTCGGCGCGAGCTTCTCCATGAAACGGGTGACACCGAGAGCGAACCCCTTTGCGGTGTCCCAATCCGGACGCGGTGCCCCGAGCGGCACGACGACGTGCAGTCCTTTGCCGCCCGTGGTCTTCACCCAGCTTTCCAGCCCCAGGTCCTTCATGAGTTTTCGGATCGCCAGGGCCGCATCGCGCAAAGGTGGATAGGGCAGATCGGCGCCGGGATCCAGGTCGAACGTGAGGCGGTCGGCGAGCCTGGGCCTGGGCATGACCGCGCCCCAGCTGTGAAGCTCGACGGCTCCTACCTGCGCCAGATGCAGCAAGCCCTCGGGCGATTCGCACACGGTGAAGTCCGGATCCTTGTCGGCGTTCGGAATCTTCACCACGCGAAGGCCGTCGCCCGATTTCTCGAGGAAGTGCTTCTGGAAGAATGGCTTCGATCCGTGCGTATTGCGCAGAATCGACAGTGGCCGGTCCTTGTAATGCGGCATCGCCTGCTCACCGATTGCCGCGAAATATTCGGCAAGCTGTAGTTTGGTGATGCCATCGTGCGGGAACAGCACGCGATCCGGGTGGGTGAGGCGGCCGAGCGAAGCGGGGACCTTCGTTTTCGCAGCGGCCCTGCTGGTGCTCTTGCCTTGGCCCTTGGCCTTGGCGCGTTTCGTTTCCTTCACGACATCCACGGTGTGTTCCGGCTCCTCTCGAACCACGGTCTTTGGATCGCGATCCTGTCGCATGCCGAGATATCTCGGTTGCCGCAGTATGCCTCCGTGCGTCCAGTCGGCGAACGCCACCTGGATCACGAGTTCGGGCTTCATCCAATGCCAGATCTCGCCTGAACGCTTCTCGGGGTGGTTGTCGAACGGACTGCTCTTCTGGGCAAGCTTTTTCGACCGCTCATGCCACTCGGCACGTTCGTTCGCATCGAAACCACCGCCGACCCGGCCGACATATTTGAGCCCCTTGCCGGATTTCACGCCGACCAGCAGCGATGAAAATGTCCCCGTGCCGCGGCCGGGTAGAAAGGCGGCGCCCCCGACCACGAACTCCTGTTCACGGTGGCATTTGACCTTGAGCCAGTTCGCCGAGCGATCGCCGATGTACGGCGCATCGATCTTCTTCGCCACGAGGCCCTCGAGATGCTGGTTGCACACGCGCGTGAGCATCTCGGCGCTGTCGCTATGAATCTGATCGGCAAGTCGCAGCGGGCCCTTTGCCGGCAGCTTCGCGAACGCCGCGTCGAGCCGCGTCTTGCGTTCGGACAACGGCAATCCGCGCAGGTCTTCACCTCGGTAATAGAGCAGGTCGAAGATGCAAAGCTGCAGCTCATCGAGGCGACCCTGCTCCATCGAGTGTTGCAACAGCGAAAAATCAGAACGGCCGTTGGGGTCTGTGACGATCAGCTCGCCGTCCACCCAGGCGCCATCCAGCTTCATCTTCGCCAGTGCCTGGACCACCGGGTCCACTTTGCGCGTCCAGTCGATTCCATTGCGCGAGATACAGCGCACGTCGTCGCCGTCGCAACGGCTGAGCAGGCGAACGCCGTCGTATTTGAGCTCGTACACCCAACCTTCGTCGCCCGGTACCTTGTCGACCAGCGTGGCAAGCATGGGCTTGAGGCTCGCGGGCAGTGCGTGGCCGCGGGCGCCTTTCGATCTGGATGAACGAACCTTGGGGACGCCGCCAGGTTTCGGTTTGGGTACGAACGCCGGCCTCGCGGCCGTGCGACGTTTGAGCATCCGCTTCGGATCGTCGGCTTTCCCGGCGTCGATGATGTCGGCATCGGCGCCCACGCGCGCCGCGAAGTCACCGCTCTTCATGAGCAGCCAGTTCGGCTGCTTGCCCTGCATGCGCGTGCGCACCAGGTGCCAGCGGCCTGACAGTTTCTTTCCGAACAACTCGAATTCGAGGTGGCCTTTCTTCAGGCCCTTGGCGAAATCGCCGACGGGCTCCCACGTGCCGTTGTCCCAGATGTCGACGTGGCCGCCGCCGTATTGCCCCTTGGGAATGTCACCCTCGAACTTCGCGTACGCGAGAGGGTGATCTTCCACCTCGACCGCGAGTCGCTTGTCGGCCGGATCGAGAGAAGGGCCTTTGGGCACGGCCCAGCTTCGCAGCGTGCCTGCCCACTCCAGCCGAAAGTCCCAGTGCAGCCGCCGCGCGGCGTGCTTCTGGACCACGAAGATGACCTTCTTGTTGCGAGCGCCTGGCGCCTTGTGGGAAGGCTCGGCAGTCTTCCTGAAGTCGCGCTTCGCGACGTACCGTTTGAGGCGAGTCGGACTGCGATTTCCGGCGTCGGCCATGCATCAGGCGCGACGTGCGGCGCGCGGACTGGCCGTGCGGCGTCGCGCCGCACTGTGTTTACGCTTGGTGGCACGCGCTGCCGCGTCACCCGAACTACCGCCTTTCTGTGCGAGGCTCTTTTCCAGCAGCGACATGAGGTCCACGACCTTGGCGCCACCGGTGGGACGCTCGGCCGCTTCTTCCTCGGGCTCGGTGAGTGTGTGTGTCTGGCCGGCCTTCACCTTCTGCTGGATACGCTTCATGAGATCGTCGCGATAGGTGTCGGTGAAAACCTCGGGCTTCCATTTCTCGCTCATCTCTTCGACGAGCTTCAGCGCCATCGTGAGTTCGCGGCCGCCCGCGGCATTCGCCTTTTTTGCGACCGCCGCGGCCACATCCGGGTGTGGCTGGATCTCCTGGCTGTAGCGCAGCGTGTTCAGCACGATGATCTTGTCGACCGGCATCAACGCCGCGACGTGCTGTCGGCTGCGCAACACGAACGTCGCCACGGCAAGCTTCTTCGATTGCTCCAGCGCTTCGCGCAGCAGTGAATAGACTCGCTCGCCGTTTTTGTCGGGCATGAGGAAGTAGGGCGTGTCGAAGTAGTAAGGCGCGATCGCGTCGCGATCGACGAAGGTCTGGATGTCGATGGTCCGAGACGCTTCGACATTGGCGCGTCGAAAATCCTCGTCCGTAAGCACCACGTATTCGCCCTTTTCATATTCATACCCCTTTACGACGTCGTTCCACTCGACCACCTTGCCGGTGGCCTTGTTGTATCGCTGGTAGCCGACGGGCGCGAAGTCGCGCTTGTCGAGCAGGTTGAGGTCGAGTTCGTGCGCTCGCGCCGCGGTGTGCAGGCTCACGGGAATGTGGATCAGGCTGAAGCTGATCGCGCCGTTCCAGAGGCCGCGCGCACCTCGCTTTGGTTTCTCGACTTCGCCATCTTCATTGCCATTCTTCTTCGACTTAGCCATGACCGCTCTCCGCCTGGATCAACTTGGGTTCGCGCGGCACGGCCGGGCGACGAATTTCCTGTCGAAGCGATGGCCGCCGGCGCTTCTGAGGCGCTGCAACGGCGGCCCAACCACCCGTGGCGAGGGAGCTATGGATGGCTTCGATGATCGCGACGTCGATCAGGCCTTCGACACCCGACGGTTCCGGCGCCTTGCCTGACCGGACAGATTTGGCGAAGTGCACGAGTTCCGGGGCGAACTGATCGCTCTTGGCGAATTTCTTGCGCTTCTTCTTCTCGCCGACCTGAAGCTCGTAGCTCAGGCCCTCGGCGTACTCGAAGGCCGGATCGCAGACGACGCTGCCCTTGGTGCCAACGATCTCGTACCGCGAGCGGTCGGCGGCGCCGAAGCTGCAGACAAAGTTGGCGATGCGTTCGCCGGGAAATTTCATGATGACGTGGACCGTCTCGGGGACTTCCGCAAATCGCGCATCGCCGCTGTTCGTGGCCGTGGCCCATACCTGCGTGGGCTCATCGGCGAACACGTAGCGCGCCGCGTTCTGGCAATAGATGCCGATGTCCCACTCGGGCCCGCCGCCGAGTTCGCGTTTGAGGCGGATGTTCCCGGCTTTCACCTGCATGGAGAACTGGGCGTCGAAGTAGCGCGCCTCACCGATGCGCTTCTTGCGAACGATGTCCGCCACTTCGAGGTTGCAGCGCTCGAAGTGCAGCCGGTAGGCGGTCATGAGGTGCACGCCATTGCGTTCGCAGACCTCGATCATGCGTTCGCAGTCGTGCACGCTCGTGGCCAGAGGTTTCTCGCACAGCACATGGAGGCCGGCATCCGCAGCGCGGATCGTCCACGCGGCGTGCTGAGTGTTGGGAAGGGCGATGTACACCGCATCGATGGCGCCACTCGAGAACAGGTCGCGGGCGTCGTCGTACGAGTACAGCTGCCTGACGCCATAACGGCGGCCGAGCGCCTTCAGCTTGGCCGGCGTGTCTGAAACCAACGCGGTGAGTTCGACATGCGGGCGGGCGTGTTTGAACGCCGGCAGCACGGCGGCCTGGGCAATGTGGCCGAGACCGACGACCGCAAATCGCACGGGACGCGCTGATCTGGAAGGTGATTTCACGACTTCGAGTAGAAAGCCCGCGCGCCCGAGCCGATATCAGCCAAGCTCCCGCGCCACTGTCGGAATTGATTCTGCCGGGCCGCACTGGCAGGATGCTGCGCCTTCCAACTGCTTGATCTGATTCCGAAATCCCTATGCCTACGATTACGTTGCCGGACGGCAGCCAAAAGAATTTCGAA
>DASQJS010000357.1:0-4570 GCA_035630995.1 Steroidobacteraceae bacterium
CCGCCGCGAAGACGTGCGCGAGGTGCCGGAGGTCCACATCCGGCCCATGATGGAAATCGACCTGCCGGACGTCGCCGCCATCGAGCAGAAGAGTTACGCGTTTCCGTGGAGCGAGAACATCTTTCGCGACTGCCTGCGCGTGGGTTACACCTGCCGGGCGCTCGACCTCTCGGGCCAGATCATCGGCTACGGGGTCATGAGCCTCGGCGCCGGAGAGGCGCACGTACTGAACGTCTGCGTGCGCGACGAATACCGCAGCCTGGGGTTCGGGCGGCGCCTGCTCGAACATCTGCTGGAACGCGCAGCCGCCTCCGGCGTGCACGAAGCCTTCCTCGAAGTCCGGCCCAGCAACCTGGCCGCAATCCGCCTCTATCAACGTCTCGGATTCGAACAAATCGGCATTCGTCGCGGGTATTACCAGGCCCCCGATGGGCGCGAAGACGCCATCGTGCTGAAGCTCGTTCTTCGGCAAGCCTGACTCACCAACCGGGATTTCAATGACTTCGACCGGGCATGAGACGGCGCGCAGGCGCACGTTTGCCATCATTTCGCATCCCGACGCGGGCAAGACCACGCTGACGGAAAAGCTGCTGCTGTTCGGAGGCGCGATCCAGCTCGCCGGCACCGTCAAGGGCCGCAAGGCCGCGCGCCATGCCACCTCGGACTGGATGGCGCTGGAAAAGCAGCGCGGTATCTCCATCACCTCCTCGGTGATGCAGTTCCCGTTCCGCGGCGAGGTCATCAACCTGCTCGACACGCCCGGCCACGAGGACTTCTCCGAAGACACGTATCGCACGCTGACCGCCGTCGACAGCGCGCTCATGGTCATCGACTGCGCCAAGGGCGTCGAAGAGCGAACCATCAAGCTCATGGAAGTCTGTCGCATGCGCGACACGCCCATCATGACTTTCATCAACAAGCTCGATCGCGAAGGCCGCCCGCCCATCGAGCTGCTCGATGAAATCGAGAGCGTGCTCAAGATCCGCACCGCACCGGTTACCTGGCCCATCGGCATGGGTCGTGATCTCGCCGGCGTCTACCATCTGCTCGAAGATCGCATCTACGTCTACGAGGCGGCGGCGCGCGGCGAGCGTGGCACCAACCGCACGATCGAAGGTCTGCACAGCGAGCAAGGCCGCGAGTTTCTCGGCGACCGCGCCGCGCGCTTCGACGATGAAATCGAGCTGGTGCGCGGTGGCACCGCGGAATTCAACGTCGATGCCTATCTCGATGGCCGGCAGTCGCCGGTGTTCTTCGGTTCCGCCATCTCCAATTTCGGCGTCGAGGAGTTGCTGGCTCACTTCGCGCGCCATGCGCCCGCACCTCTGCCGCGCGCCAGCGTGCAGCGTGAAGTGGCCAGCGACGAGGAAGATCTCACCGGCTTCGTGTTCAAGATCCAGGCCAACATGGATCCGCAGCATCGCGACCGCATCGCGTTCATGCGCCTGTGCTCGGGCAAATACACGCGCGGCATGCGCATGTACCACGTGCGGCTGGACAAGGAGATGCGCATCGCCGACGCGCTCACGTTCATGGCCGCGGACCGCAGTGCCGCCGACGAAGCCTTCGCGGGCGACATCATCGGCCTGCACAACCACGGCACGATCAACATCGGCGACACCTTCACCGAAGGCGAGAAGCTCACGTTCACGGGCATCCCCAATTTCGCGCCGGAAATGTTTCGTCGTGCCGTGCTCAAGGACCCTTTGAAGATGAAGGCGCTCGCCAAGGGGCTGGCGCAGCTCTGCGAGGAGGGCGCCACGCAGCTGTTCAAGCCCTTGCGCAACAACGACATGATCCTGGGCGCCGTCGGCCAGCTGCAGTTCGAAGTGGTCGCGTTCCGCCTGCAGGATGAATACGCCGTCGCCAGCGTGTTCGAGACCATCGCGGTGCATACCGCACGCTGGGTTTACTGCGAGGACGAGAAGCACCTCGAGGAGTTCCGGACGAAGGCTTACGACCACCTCGCCGTCGATCATTCGGGGGCGCTGGTGTACCTCGCACCCTCGCGCGTAAACCTCGAGCTCACGATCGAGCGGTGGCCGAAGATCGCCTTCCGTTCCACGCGAGAGTCGCAGTAAGCGCGAGCAAAGCCGCGAGCAGCAGCGGATCGAGTGCGCCCGATCCGCCACTCTTCGGTGCCCGTCTCACGACCTTCACAGGCGCCGTTCCATCGCGCACGCGCTGTTCGAAGTCGGTGAGCTCGCGACTGAAGTTGATGATGAGTTGTTCGGTCGCCACTTCGAATCCGCGAGAACTCTGCGCCACCGAGTGACGGTCGGCATCCAGCGCAGTCACGTTGCCCTTGAGCGCGCTGGTTCCGCCGGCGCGCATCACCAGGGCGCGGCTCTTTGGATCGATGACCGCGACGTCGAGCAAAGTGTGAGTTTCATTGCGATCACCGCGCACGAAGTACGCGCCCACGATGGTCAGATACGCGAGCGATCGCTCGTTCTGCAATGAATCCTGGATCTGGTCGTAGGACACGAGCGCGAACAGGTCGAACTGGTAGAGCCGTGAAAGCTGCTCTATCTGGGCCAGCCCATCGCTGCCGGCGTGCAGATAGTGGTTGGGAATGATGACGATCTCGTTGACGTAGGGCAGGGACTTGAAGTGTTCGCGCAGCGCGTTGAGCACCTTGTCGCGGTCCACGGCGCCCGGCTGAAAGTTGCGCATGCCGGATCCGCCCGGCAGGAAGCTGACGCCAACGCGTATCGGCAGCTGCAGTTCCGGCTGCGCGTCCTGCAGCGGAACCTTTCCGTTGGCGTACAGGAAGTCCACGAGCGGCGTGGACGCTTGCTGTTCGCGGCCGAAGTGGCGGTCGTCGAACAACCAGGAGCAGCCGGTCAGCGCAAGCGACAGGGTCGCCACGGCCAGCAGTCTTACTTTCCGCAGATTCCTGCGCAGCGTTCGGGTCATTGGCGGTCTCCTCAATTGAACGGTGCTCAATTATTACCAGCTAATTGAACAGCGCTCAATAACAACGTAGACTTCGCCGCCAACAGGTCTTCAAACATGGGTCGACGCAACGAACACAGCCGCGATGAGCTGAAGGCTCTCGCTTTGCGCGCCGCCGGCGACATCGTCACCGAAAGCGGTGCCGCCGCCTTGTCCATGCGCGAGGTGGCGCGACGCATCGGCTACACGGTCGGCGCGCTGTACCTCGTCTTCACGAATCTCGACGATCTCATCGTGCATCTCAACGAGCAGACCATCATGGAGCTGCGGGAAGCGCTCGAGAGAATCCGTGGACGTACTAATCAGCCGGCGCAGAACCTGAGACTGCTGGTCGCCGCGTACCTGGGCTTCGCGCTGCTGCACACCGCTCGCTGGCGCCTCGTGTTCGAACACCGTCTGCCCGAAGGGCAGAAGTCGCCACCGACTTACGCCGGCCATACCGCGGCGATATTCGCGCTCGTGAGTGACCGGCTGCGCGAGGCGGGCGTCACGCGCGATGCGGCCGCCACGGCCGAACTAGCCACCGCGTTGTGGAGCGGCGCTCATGGCATCTGCATGCTCGCGGTGACCGGCAAGCTGCAAGTCGCCACCCAGGCCTCGGTGCAACGCCTGCTGGACCTGCTGCTGGACAAGTTCCTGGGGACGTCCATGTCGACGCCTTCGGGCCGAGTGGCTCGCAAGCCGAAGTGACGTGACGGCGTCACGCGGGCCGCGTAGCCTTCCTCCGTGCGCGAATTCATCAAGAACCGGCCCGTATTCGCCTGGGCGCTGTACGACTGGGCGAACTCCGCGTTCGCGACCACGGTCATGGCCGGGTTCTTCCCGGTGTTCTTCCAGAAATTCTGGAGCACCGGAGTCGCCTCCACGGTCACCACGTCTCGCCTCGGTTATGCCAACGCGGCCGCTGGACTCGTGATTGCGCTGCTGGCGCCGGTGCTCGGCGCGATCGGTGATCGCGGCGGTCGCCGCAAGCAGTTCCTGATGGCCTGGACCTTGTTAGGCGTGGGCGCCACGTTCGCGCTGTACTTCGTGGCCCAGGGCCAGTGGTTCGCCGCCGCAGTCCTGTTCGTGCTCGCGACGATGGGTTTCAATGGCGGCGTCGTGTTCAACGATTCGCTGCTGCTGGATGTCGCGAAGCCCGCGGATTTCGACCGCGTATCCGCTTTCGGTTATTCGCTCGGCTATCTCGGCGGCGGGCTGCTGTTCCTCATCAAGGTGCTCATGGTCAGCAAGCCCGCGTGGTTCGGCCTCGCGGATGCGTCGCAGGCCGTGCGCGCATCCTTCGTCACCGTTGCGGTGTGGTGGCTGGTGTCCACGATTCCGCTGATGCGAGTCGTGCAGGAGCAGCAGCGCGGTCCACACCTGGGATTCGCGGCGGCGATGCGCGTCGGTTTCCGCGAACTCGGCGCCACCATCGCGCACGTGCGCCAATACCGCACCATCGTGATGTTCCTGCTGGCGTACTGGTTCTACATCGATGGCGTCAACACCATCATCAAGATGGCGGTGAACTATGGTGTATCGCTCGGTCTCGACACCAACAGCCTGCTCACGGCGCTGTTGGTCACGCAGTTCGTGGGGTTCCCGGCCGCGTTGTTCTTCGGTTATCTCG
>DASQJS010000358.1:0-2627 GCA_035630995.1 Steroidobacteraceae bacterium
ATTCGCGTGCTGCCCTTGCCCGGCGCTGCCGGCGGGGATTCACTGGATTCCAGGTGCAGAACTCGTTGCTCGAATGCTCCGCCGTCCGGGCGAAACACCAGCTCGGCTGTAAATGTTTTCGCGCCTGCGAGCGGGTGGGCATCGATGAAAAGGACATCGTCCTTCCCATCGAACAGCACTGCCGGCCCGATGGGGCTCTTGATCGACTGCGGTGCACCGTAGACCTGCGCCAGGTGGCCGCCGATCTTGCGCAGACTCTTGAATTTCCATACCTGCTGGCGCGGGGAAGCCCAGGCTGGCGCGGCTGTAGCAGCCAGGCCAAGTAGCAAAGATCGGCGATTCAGTGTTTCCACGATGAAAGCTTACACGCGAAGCACGGAACAAAGTCACGACTTTGATCGACTAGCTATCGGCCCGCGTTGACTGTATTGCTCGCCAGGCCTAGCGTCGGTATCGATGTCAGCCACCAGTCCCCAGATTGCGCAGCGACTGCGCCGGATCCAGAACGCACTCGGCGTGACGGCCGACGGCATGCTCGGTCCCGAGACGCTCACGGCGCTGGAGGCCCGTCTCGATCTTGCCGCGTCGCGGAAGACCATCAGTCTCACGTGCTCGCGCAAGGCGCTCGAGCTCATTCTTCAGTTCGAGATCGGCTCGCGCGCGCAGTATGAGCGGCTGTACGCGCATCCCGTCTGGCCGGGTGGCGAAAGCGGCGTCACCATCGGCATCGGCTACGACCTGGGATTCACGTCGAAGCAGCAGATCGAGGTGGACTGGGATCCGTTTCTCGAGAAACCCGAGCGTGCGGCGCTCGCGGCCGTGCAGGGCGCCAAGGGCGCGGTCGCCGGGCAACTGGCGCGCGGGCTGCGCCACATCAAGATTCCTCTCGCGGCGGCCGAATCGGTGTTCTACGCCAGCACGCTGCCGCGATTCGCGCGAATCACGCGCGACGCATTTCCCGGCGTGGAAAAACTGCCGCTCGACGCGCAGGGCGCGCTGCTGTCGCTGGTGTTCAACCGGGGCGCCAGCCTCACCGGCGAACGGCGCAAGGAAATGCGCGCGATTCGCGATGAGCTCGCCGGTGGCTCGTCGCTCGCGCGAATCGCGGAACACCTGGAAGCCATGCAGAGGCTGTGGCCCGATGCCCGCGGATTGCGCGAACGGCGAGTGTGTGAGGCCGAGTTCGTCCGCGGTTCGAGACGCCGGTATCTGGCCGGCGAGCGGGTCGACCTCTGACAAGTCTTTTCAGTTGGACGCCTTCTCCGACCTGTTTCACCGCAGCGCGATCTGTCCCGTGGCCAGGCCGGACAGGACCATCGAGGGTGTCCCCAGTTCGGTCGCTGCACCGCTGACAAGATCGATCGAATACATGCGCTGTTCGCCGGCCACGGTCAGTGCGGCGTAGGCGATTCCCGACGGCACCGGCATACCGGAAGTGGCCGTACGCACATCGGAAGGAATGTCGAAGCCGCTCACCTCCGTGAAGTCCAGTGGCACATCACCGATCTTGATCGCCACGCCGGCAGTGACCACTCCGCTGTTAGGCGGGTTCTGGATGAAGAGGCTGTTGGTCGTGGCATCGATCACGTACTGCGTGGTGACGCCGCCCGTGAGCGCCTGGCCAAAGCTGTTCGTATACGCCGCGCCGGAAACACCCGTGGCGCCGCCGTTGATCGACGCATCCGTGTTGATGCCCGCTGGCGGTGCCGCGGTATCGTTGAGGTTCCCGTCCACGGGGGCGCCATTGTTTGGGTTGATGCGGAAGTTGAGACCGGTTTGCGTGGTGACACGGATGCGGTCGACAGTGGGATTGAAGTCGAAGCCATATCCGCTGGCCGCGGCGGGCAGATCCACGGGCATTCCAGCGGCATCGACGAAAGTCACGGCGCTCGCGGCTCCAACAATCGTCGCAGCGCCGGTTTGCGGATCGAGCAGGTACAAGGTGCCGGCGTTCGCGACGTCGGATACACCAAGCGCGTAGAGCTGGCCGGTCTGCGGGCGATAGTCGATACCGGCCAGCGTGTCGCCAGCCGTGATGCCGGTGATGGCGACGCTGACGGCCGTGCCCATAGCGTTGCTCGAGAAACGCACGAGTTGCGTGCCGTCGGCGGAGAGCCCGACGAATCTCACGGCTGCGGGCTGATGCACAGCGAGGCCGGCAATTCCGCCGGAGCCGATGGAACCCAGTGACGCCACGGTGCCCGTAGTTAGATTCACATTCGCCAGCGTCTCATTCGTCTGGCCGGTCAGTTTGAGCACCGCGACGCCTGCGCTATTGGTCCCCGGCGCGATGTCGAAGCCCAGCACCGCATCCACGGGCGAGCTCAACGTCTGGCATGACGTCTGCGTTCCGGCATTCGGCGGGTTCTGGATGCAGAGCGCATCGGTGGTGTGGTCCAGGGTGTACTGCGTCGTCACCGTGCTGTTGGCGGTGTTGTTGGTGTAGGCCGTTTCCTGGACGCCCGTCGTGGGGCCGTTGATGCCGCCGTCCATGTTCAGCACTCCGCCGGCGGTGCCATCGACGAACGCACCGTTGTTCGGGTTCATGCGGAAGTTCTGGCCGGCACTGTTGACCACGCGAACACGATCGACGGTGGGATTGAAGTCCATCCCGAAGGTGGTGCCAG
>DASQJS010000359.1:0-4695 GCA_035630995.1 Steroidobacteraceae bacterium
GTCATCCACTACGGCATGGCCCGCGAGCTGGTGCTGGGCCTCGAAGTGGTGCTCGCCGACGGCCGCGTGATGGACACGCTCACCGGGCTGCGCAAGGACAACACAGGCTACGACATCAAGTCGCTGTTCCTGGGCGCCGAAGGCACGCTCGGCATCATCACGGCCGCGTGTATCAAGGTCTACCCGGCGCTGCGCACGCGCGCCACCGCATTCATCGCCGCGCGCGATCCGGCGGCCGCCGTGTCGTTGCTAGGTGCGTTGCGGCAGGCCAGCGGCGACTGCGTCACCTCGTTCGAACTCATTCCGCGCATCGGTGTCGAGCTCACCACGCGCCACATTCCGGGCGTCGTGGATCCGTTGTCCACGCCATCACCGTGGTACGTGCTCGCCGAGCTTTCTTCTTCGCGAGCCGACGAGCCGCTCGACGCGATTCTCCAGAAGGTGCTGGAAAACGCGCTCGGCAATCAGTGGGTCACCGATGCGGCCATGGCGCAGAACGACCGCGAGCGGGACGCTTTCTGGCGGCTGCGCGAGTCCATCCCCGAGGCACAGCGCAAGGACGGCGCCAGCCTCAAGCACGACATCTCCGTGCCGGTGTCGCAGGTGCCGCGCTTCATCGACGTCGCGGGCACGTGGGTGGCGCAACACATTCCGCAAGGTGTGCTCGTGTCGTACGGGCACCTGGGCGATGGCAACCTGCACTTCAACATCAATCAGCGCGCCGGCACCCAGGGCTTCCAGTTGCAGGCCGTGGAGCAGAAGGTGAAGCGCGCGATCCACGATTTCGTGAAGGAGTTCGGTGGCAGCTTCTCCGCCGAACACGGCATCGGCCAACTGAAGGTCTTCGAGCTGGAGCGTTATGCCAACCCGGTGGAGCTGGACCTCATGAAGCGCATCAAGCACGCGCTTGACCCTAACAACATCATGAACCCGGGAAAAGTATTGCGCCCTTGAGCGCGAACAATTGCCGTTACTGCGCGGCAGCCTCCACCAGTTCGATGATCGTGCCGTCGGGCGCGCGGATGGCCATGGTCTTGTGATCGCCGAGGTATGCGGTGGTGATCTTGACCGGGTCGTACACCACGGGAATGCCGCTTTCGCGCAGGCGCTTGTTAGCCGCCAGGATGTCGGAGATCAGGTAGGTCCAGGCCTGGACACGTACTTTTTTCGTGCGCTCGACTGCCGCGGGCCAGCTCGGCACGTCGGCACCCAGCACGTTTCTGAAGAACGCCTTTTCCACAGCGGAATCCGCCGACCGGCTGCTCGCAGCCAGCGCCATCTCGAGCACCCGGAGGTTGGCTTCGGCCGCCGCGGGCGACTTGAAGTGGATGGCACTCGCGGCGACCGGCTCCGGCACGCTCCACAGCGACGCCTCGACGGAATCCGACACGGGATAGTTAGAGGCGAACCGAATTGGCTCGTAGCCCTTCGCCTGAAGCTCTTCGGCGACCGCGGGACCATCGGTGGCCAGCGTGACGGTGTGCAGCCGGGCCTGCACGACCGGAGGGTTTTTGATCGCCATGTAAGGGTTGCCGGAGGACCCGCTGCAGGAAGCCAGGGCAGCTAGCAAAAGGGCTCCGAGGACGCGGCAGACATGGGATGTTTGCATGATAAATTGAGTATATGGCAGACAAGATCGAATGCGTCGTCGTCGGTGCGGGCGTGGTGGGCCTCGCCGTCGCGCGCGCATTGGCACTGGCCGGGCGCGAAGTGCTGTTACTCGAAGCGGAGACCCATCCGGGCACCATCACCTCGGCGCGCAACAGCGGCGTGATTCATGCGGGCCTCTACTACGCGCCGGGCAGTTTCAAGGCGCGCTTCTGCGTTGCCGGCAATCGTGCCCTGTACGCCTATTGCCAGGCGCGCGGCGTCGATCACCAGAACAGCGGCAAGCTCATCGTCGCCAATGGCGATGAAGAAGAGCAGGTGCTCCTGCACCTTCTCGAGCGCGCCCACCTCAACGATGTGGACGACGTGCGCATGATCTCCGGCATCGAAGCCCACAAGCTCGAACCCGAGGTGCGCTGCACGGCAGCCCTGCTCTGCCCCACGAGCGGCATCGTCGATCAGCATCCCTACATGCTCGCGCTGCAGGGCGATATGGAAAATGCCGGCGGCACCCTGGTGTGCGACTGCCGCGTCGAAAGTCTCGCCCGTTCGAACGGCGGCTTCCTCGTGAAAACGGCGGGCGACAGCGCCACCGAAATCGAGGCGCGCTTCGTGGTGAACAGCGCGGGTCTCGATGCCGTCGGGTTGCTGGGCCGCATCGAGGGTTATCCGCAGGAACGCATCCCGAAGATGCACCTCGGGCGCGGAAACTATTTCACGGTCGCCGCGCGTTCACCGTTCAAGCACCTCATCTACCCGGTACCACACGCCGCAGGCCTCGGCATTCACGCCACGCTCGATCTCGGCAAGCGCGTCCGATTCGGCCCCGACGTGGAGTGGATAGACAAGATTGACTACTCCGTGAACACCGCGCGCGCGCCGCTGTTCTACGACGCCATACGCCGCTACTGGCCTGGCCTTGCCGACGGCGCGCTGATGCCCGACTACACCGGCATCCGGCCAAAACTTCATGGCCCGGGCGAGCCGCAGCCGGACTTTCGTATCGAGTCGGCGGCTGATCATGGCCTGCCCGGTCTCGTGAACCTGCTCGGCATCGAAAGCCCGGGGCTCACCTCGTCGCTCGCCATCGGTGACTACGCAGCCTCGTTCGCCTAAAGTCCGCGCATGCGAAAAAAAACTCTGCCCGGGTTGCTGACCGCTCTCGTTTCTTCTTTGGCCGTCTTTGCCTGCAGCAAGCAGGAACCTCCGCCACCACCGGTCGCCGCCACCGCGTCTGAGCGCGCGGAGCCGGCTCCCGGCGCGGCACGCATCGCGATCGCGCCCGACGGCGTGCACGTTCAATACCGCGTGTACGGCGCCGGTGAGCCCGCCCTGGTATTCATTCACGGCTGGTCCTGCGATTCGAACTACTGGCGCGAACAGCTGCCTGCGTTAGACAGGAAATACACGCTGGTCACCGTGGATCTGGCGGGCCATGGCGGCACCGACGGAAACCGTACGGAGTGGAGCATCGCCCGCTTCGGCCAGGACGTGGCCACCGCGCTGTCGGCGGTACCTAACAAGCAGATCATCCTGGTCGGTCACTCGATGGGCGGACCGGTGGCCATCGAAGCCGCGCGCCTCCTCAGGGGCCGCGTCGTCGGCATCATCGGCGTCGATACCTTCAAGTCGATCGGCGCACCATTGCCCAGCAAGGCGCAGGTGGATGCCGCGATCAAGCCGTTCGAAGCTGACTTCATCGGGCAAACGCGTTCGCTGGTCGCCGATCATCTGTTCGTCAAGGGCGCCCACCCGCAGCTGGCGCAGAAGATCGCCTACGACATGTCGCTGTCGCCGCCGCGCGTCGCGGTGCCGGTGATGCGCGCGCTGCTCGAGTACGACTTCACCGGGCCGCTGAAAGACATTTCGGTCCCGGTCGTCGCCATCAACTCGGATCTCGGCGAGCCGGTCAACGAGGCACGAATCCGCAAGGTGTTGCCGAAGTTCCGCACCGTCACCCTGCCCGGAACCGGCCACTTCCTCATGATGGAAGACCCGCAGCGCTTCAACCCGGCGCTGGAAGCCGAAGTCGCAGCGATGTCCGGATCGGCGGGTAGCTAGTCTCGCCATGGATGCGCGCACCAGAGGCGGCGGGCCCGATGGCGGCCCCCACGGCCATGACAACCGCGGGCGCGAGCAGCGCGGCCTGCGTGGGCTCGAACGCCTGCGGTCGATCACCATGGTGTTCGACCAGGCGTTTGCCGTGCCCGGCACGAAGTGGCGCTTCGGTCTCGATGCGTTGTTCGGCCTGGTGCCGGGCCTCGGCGACATCGCGGGCGGGATCGTGGCGGCGTATGCGCTGAGTGTGGCGCGCAACCTGAACGCGCCTCCCGTGATCCAGCTGCACATGCTCAGCAACATCGCGCTCGATGCGCTCATCGGCATGATGCCGGTCCTGGGGGATCTGTTCGACTTCGCGTTCAAGGCGCAGACGAGAAACCTCGCGCTGCTCGACGCTTACGTGGCCACTCCGCACAAGACCGCGCGTCGCAGCCGTCGCGGCCTGCTGCTGATACCCATCGCCATCATCGTCGTGTTTGCCACGCTCACGGCGCTCGGCGTGTGGATGCTCGTCATCCTGTTCCATTGGCTAGGATCGCTGTTCCCCGGTGTCTGATACGACCGGCGCGCAGTCGATAGCCAGCCAGCCGATGTCGATACCCACGCGGGCCGCGCCGAGCGACGTCCAGCTGGACGCGATGGGCTCGCTGTCAGTCTTGCCGTCCGTCAGTATCAGCACCAGCGATTCGCGTCCTTCGGACAGCGGCCAGTCGTTCCCGTGCAGCTCGAGCGTGAGTGCGCGGCCATCCGGCGTGCGGAAGTGTCCGCGCCCGCCGCGATCGTGCAGGTCGAAGGTATCGATGACCTTTCGCGGCCCCTTGTCCCTGGCCGACCACGAAATGCCGCACGAGAAGAGCCGCGCTTCGTCGAGATCCACGTGCGGGAATCCCGCGATCTCTTCGGTGAGATCGTCGCCCGGAATGTCCAGCCGGCGCCTGCGATACCAGAACAATCCGTCACCGATCACCACGCGGTAGTCGAGCCAGCGATTTTCCGGTCCGTCGGATTCCAGGCACCTGCGTCCGC
>DASQJS010000360.1:0-4988 GCA_035630995.1 Steroidobacteraceae bacterium
CCCCCCGGTGCAAAAACGCCGGTTTTCCCCCTCCGGCGCGTGGTCGAGTATAGGCTTGCCGCCCACCTATGACGATCTTTGGCTAAAACATGGCCTCCATCTTTTTGGCCACCGAAATCAAGCTCCGGACGCGCTCACGCGTGCTGGAAGTCGCTTTCGACGATGGCGCGCGCTACCTGTTGCCTTTCGAATACCTGCGCGTGCACTCGCCCTCGGCCGAAGTGAAGGGCCACGGACCCGGGCAGGAGGTCCTGGTGCTGGGAAAGCAGAATGTCGGTATCAAGGCCGTCGAGCCCGTAGGCCAATACGCCGTCAAGCTGGTGTTCGACGACGGCCACGATTCGGGGCTGTATTCGTGGAAGTACCTGCGCGAGCTGGGTGACAACCAGCAAGTGAACTGGTTGAAGTACCAAGCCCGAGTTCAAGCTGCCCAATAGGCTTCATGTAGCCGGCCGAAGGCCGGCGTTGAATTCGCGCCGCAGGCGCTGGCAATACGGCGTTGAATTCGCGGCGCAGCCGCTGACAATCCCAATAAATAAAGGCCGGCGATCGTCAAACCGCCGGCCTTTCCCAAGACCCCCGCTCGAATAGTTGGGCTTTGTAGCGAATGCACGACCGAAAAGCCAGCGCTTTCGAGCCGCGTTTGCGACACCGTCTATACTGGCCGCCCTGTGACCGAACATGAAAAGAACGCCGACACCGATTTCGGCTACCAACGCGTTCCCTGGAACGAAAAGCAGCGCCGTGTTCGCGGCGTGTTCGACTCGGTTGCAGGCAACTACGACCTCATGAACGACCTGATGTCCGGCGGCGCCCATCGCCTCTGGAAGGAGTTCACGCTGTCGCTGACCAGCCTGCGTCCTGGCCAGCGCGCGCTCGATGTCGCCGGCGGCACGGGCGACCTGACTACCGGGCTTGCGAAACAGGTCGGCAAGACCGGCATCGTGATCCTGTCGGACATCAACGCCGCCATGCTCGGCGAGGGCCGCGATCGCCTGCTCGACTCGGGCGTGGTCGGCAACGTGTCCTGCGTGCTCGCGAACGCCGAAAAGCTGCCGTTCGCGGACGCCATGTTCGACTGCGTCACCATCGGGTTCGGCCTGCGCAACGTCACGGACAAGGCGGCCGCGCTCGCCGACATGCGCCGCGTACTCAAGCCCGGTGGCCAGCTGCTCATCCTCGAGTTTTCACAGCCGGTGGTGCCGCTGCTCAAGCCTCTTTACGACCTGTATTCATTCCGCGTGCTGCCGCTGATCGGCAAACTGGTCGCCAGGGACGAGGACAGCTATCGCTACCTCGCCGAATCCATCCGCATGCATCCCGACCAGGAAACCTTGTTAGGCATGCTGCGCGACGCGGGCCTCGAGGATTGCCGGTACCACAACCTGTCTGGTGGCATCGTCGCGGTTCATCGCGGATACCGCTACTAGCTGGCTCATGGGACCCGCCTTCGTCGCAGCTGCATGGATGATCGTTATCGGCATCGCCTTCGTGCCCGTGTTCATTGCCGCGGTGGTCATCCTGCGTTCCGTGTCACGCGCATTCCTCCTGGCTGCAACATTCACGGCGGGGGCATTCGCGGGGTTCGTCGGCTGCGGCTTGCTCGGTGACTGGCTCATGCGCTCTCCCACCACCGGGCCGGGTTCAACCGCAAGCCTCGTCGCTTTCGCGACGGCCGGCGCCATCGGCGGCGGGATGCTCGCCGTGTACTTGCTCGGACGATTTTCCAGGTATCCGCCCTGGCGACGTCATTAGCGGTTTGAGTCCAGGATGCTGACCCAGGCGATCGAGAATCTGCTGAACCGCAATCTGCCGCGCAGCCCGCGCGCGCAAGCGCTGTGCGCCGCACTGTCGGGCAAGCGCGTGCGCGTCGAAGCGCGCGGCCTGGCCTGGGTGCTGCTCATCGAATCGCTGAACACGTCCGTGAAGCTCACGAAAGACGGTGACGGCGGACAGCCGCCGGATGCCGAGATCTCCGGCACCCTGCTGAATCTCGCGGCGCTGGCCGGTTCGCATCCGGAGGAAGTCATCCAGCGCGGCGACGTGAGCATCAGCGGCGACGCGGAGGTTGCCCAGCAATTCCGCGAGCTCGCCATGCTGCTGAAGCCCGACGTCGAAGAGGAACTCTCCAGGATTATCGGTGATACACCGGCTCACCAGGCACTGCGACTGGTCCGCATGGCCACCGGATTCGGCCGACGCGCCGCCACGACCGGCATGCGCAACGTGGCCGAATACCTGGCGCATGAACGCCGTGACCTGGTGCCGCGCGCTGAAGCCGAGGATTTCTACCGGGGCGTCGAACGCCTGCGTGAAGACCTGGATCGCCTCGAAGCCCGCACGGGCCAACTGGGTGAAGCCGGTGTTGAGGACGAAGTACAACGATGAAACTGCGCGTTCTCTCCCGGCTCATCGAAATTCAGCGCGTGCTGGTGCGCCACGGGTTGGACGAATTCGTCCGCGCCACCCACCTGTATCGGCCGCTGCGATTCATATTCCTGCTCTCGCCCTGGACCTGGGCGGTGCGCCGTGGCGACGCGCCACGCGCTGAACGCCTGCGCCTCGCGCTCGAAGAGCTGGGGCCGATCTTCGTGAAGTTCGGCCAGGCGCTATCTACCCGCCGTGACCTGCTGCCGCTGGACATTGCCGACGAGCTGGCAAAGCTCCAGGATCGTGTACCGCCCTTCGATGGAAAAGTCGCGCGCGCCGTCATCGAGGCCGCCTATGGCCGCGCCGCGGAACAGGTTTTCTCGGTGTTCGAAGAAGAGCCTCTGGCGGCGGCCTCAATCGCCCAGGTACACACGGCCGAACTACGCGCCGAAGTGCCGCTGAACGGCGCGAAGACGCGCGAAGTGGTGGTGAAGGTGCTGCGGCCCGGAATGCACGCCATCATCGCGCGCGACCTCGAGGTGCTGCGGGCGCTGGCCGCGTTCGCGGAAGCCAACTGGGAAGGCAGCCAGCGGCTCAAGCCCCTGGAAGTGGTCGCCGAATACGAAAAAACCATCGTCGATGAACTCGACCTGATGCGCGAAGCCGGCAACGCCTCGCAGTTGCGCCGCAATTTCGAGAATTCCCCTCTTCTATATGTGCCCGCCGTGCATTGGGATTTCTGCCGGCCCGGCGTCATGGTCATGGAGCGCATCCGCGGCGTGCAGATCTCCAACATGGCGCGGCTGCGTGAGGCCGGAACCGACATCCGCAAGCTGGCGGAAAACGGCGTCGAGATCTTTTTCACCCAGGTGTTCCGCCACAACTTCTTCCACGCCGACATGCACCCGGGAAACATCTTCGTGCTCATCGACAACCCGGCGCAGCCCAAGTATGCCGCGGTGGATTTCGGCATCGTGGGCACGCTGGATCCGCGCGATCAGTACTACCTCGCCGAAAATTTCCTGGCGGTCTTCGATCGCGACTATCGCAAGGTCGCCACGCTGCATCTCGAGTCGGGTTGGGTACCGGAAGGCTCGCGCGTCGACGAGATGGAATCCGCCATACGCACCGTTTGCGAACCGATCTTCAACAAGCCGTTGAAGGAAATCTCCTTCGGCACCGTGCTGCTGCGTCTGTTCGAGATTTCGCGGCGTTTCAACGTATCGATACAACCGCAGCTCATCCTGCTGCAGAAGACCCTGCTCAATATCGAGGGGCTGGGCCGCGACCTGTATCCCGACCTCGACATCTTCAAGACCGCGGGCCCCATCATGCGCGAGTGGGTGCGCGAGAAGATGAGCGGCCGCGCTTTGCTGGAGAATGCGCGGACGCAACTGCCCGAGATCCTCACCAGCCTGCAATCGCTCGCACCGCTGGTGCGTTCGGCGGTGCAGCGCGCGCAGGACGGCCGGCTGCGCCTCGCCGTGGAAGCACCCGAGATCAATGCGTTGCGAACGGAAATCCGGCGCACGAATCGCCGACGTGACAAAGTGACGATCGCCGCCGTGCTGCTGCTCGGTGGCCTCGTGTGGATGGCGGTCGGGCGCGACCCCGCCTGGGCGGGGTGGGCACTCTCGGGTGCCGGCGCGGCATGGTTGTTAGGATTGCTTCGCCGCTGAGTCTCCCTCGGAAAATACCTAGTCAAGTTCCGGTGCCAAGGCCAATTGCGGCACTGCAATCATCGGAGTAGTTTGACAAATCATGGTGATCCCCGAGAGCGCTGAACCGAGCCGCAACCTCGCGCAGTTCGTCGCTTTCGTCGCGCTGGCCGTCGGCCTGTTCGTTTTGGCCGGCTGGGCCTTCGGCATGGATCAGCTCACCAACATCGTGCCGACCTGGCCGAGAGTGGTGCGGCTCACCGCGCTGGCTTTCATCCTGTCGGGCTTCGCCTTGTGGCTGGCGACCATCCAGAAACGGGTGCCGGCCATCATCGCCGCCGGGCTGCTGACTGCCATCGGGGCGATCGTGCTCCTCAAATACGCCACCGGCTGGGACGTCTACCTGGACCAGCTCTCGCTGGCGCAGATGCCGCAGGTTCTGGACGGCAATACCCCGCCGCGCATGGCCCCGGCCTCCGCCCTCGCCTTTTTCCTGCTGGGCGCGTCGCTGCTGTTCGCGCAGCGACCGCGCGGTGCGTTGATCCACCAGGGCCTGGCGGTCGTGGGGATGGTCCTGGGATGGCTGGGCCTATCGCGATACATGTTCGGCGGTGAGCCGCTGTTCCCATTCGCGGACATGGCGGTGCATACCGCGACCCTGCTGCTGATGCTGACCGGCGCCACGCTCACGCTGCGTCCCGACGCCGGCGTCGCACGCCTGCTGGCGAGCGGCGGAGTCGGTGGCGCGATGGCCCGCCGGCTGCTCCCCGCGGCCATCATCGTGCCGCTGGTGGCGGGCTCGTTGACGCTGTACTTCGAACGGCATCACACATTGAGCTTCGCGACGGCAGTGGCGTTTTTTGCGCTCGCGAGCGTCGTGGTTTTCGTCGCCTTCGTCTGGATCAATGCGGCGCGTGGCGAACGCGCGGACTCCCTGAGACGCGCGGCCGAACGCGCGCT